>DASXOZ010000047.1 GCA_036493895.1 Candidatus Binatia bacterium
GGTGCGGGCGCACGCTCGACGTGCGCTGGTGCCTGACCCCACAGGAGAATCACCACATGTCCGAGCTCGAAATCCAGCAGAAAGTCGTCGACATCATCCGTCCTTTCGCCAAGGCTCCCGAAGGCCTGGAAAGAGCAGGCGGCGAAGTGTCGATCCTCGACGACCTCAAGGTCAATTCGGCGCGCCTCGTCGACATCGTGCTCGCATTCGAGGATGCCTTCGACATCCAGATCGACGACGACGATGCCGACAGCGTCAAGACCATCGCCGACGCCGTCACGTTGATTCACGGCAAAATATCCTGAGGGGATATCCTGAGGTGACACTCCAGTCGCCGACCGCGGCCGAGCGCGCGAGCATTCGCGTGCAGATGGCGGTTTCGTGGGCGGCCGGCGTGCTTTTGGTCTGGCCTGCGACGATTGCGTGGATGCGCATCGCCAGGCGCTGGCGCATCCGCGACCTGCGCGCGCTGCGCCGCCGCGCCCGCGATCTGGCCGGCAGCGACGATGGCCCGCTGGTCGTGTGCCCGAACCACCTGACGTGGGTGGACTCGATGCTCGTGCAGTACGCGCTGGCTTCGCCGTGGGAACTCGCAACGCAGCCGCGAAGCTACGTGTGGAACCTTGCCGAGCAGTCGAATTTCTTCGTGTCGCCGCCGCTTCGCTGGTTCAGCTGGCTTTCGCGCTGCATTCCGATCGCGCGCTGCGGAGATCGCAGCCAGCAAAAGCGGGTGCTCGCCAAGGCGGCATGGCTGCTTCGTCGCGGGGACCGCATGCTCGTGTTTCCGGAAGGAGGGCGAAGCCCGGACGGTCGCATCTGTCGCGAGCGCATCGCCGACGGGGTCGGCCGCCTTGTGCGCGACGTCGGAGGTGCGCGCGTTCTCTGCGTCTACCTGCGCGGCGAGCGCCAGAGCGAGCCGAGCGTGCTGCCGGCGCCGCACCAGACTTTCGCGATGGACGTGGAGCTGCTTCGACCTTCGAGCGGCGCCAGCGGTGTGCGCGCGAGCCGCGAGATCGCCATGCAGATCCTCGACTGCCTGGAAAGAATGGAGGCCGGATACTTTGCGGATCGGCAATGACATCGTCGACCTGCTCGATCCCGAGGCGCATCCCGGCGCCGTCCATCCCCGCTTCGTCGCCCGGATCCTCGCCGAGTCCGAAACGCGCAGCGAGGCGCCGCAGACGAACGCGCTGCGACCGGTCTGGCGGCTGTGGGCCTGCAAGGAAGCCGCGTACAAGGCCGTTGCCAGGGACCATCCCGGCCTGCCGTTCTCTCCGCGCAGCTTCGAAGTGGAGCTCGGGCCGCCGGATCGTCGCGCGCCGGGTTGCCGGCGACACTGCTGCGTACGCTGGCAGGGGCGGGTGCTTTGCGGCGAAGTCGAAGAGACCGCGCGATGGATTCACGCCGTCGTGTGCGAGGACGCAGCCGGCGCCGCCAATGCCGCTCCTGCCGCACTCTACGACCTGCGCCGTGTCGTCGCCGCCTGCGGCGGCGCTGCCGACGCGAGCCTCTTCGTGCGTCGACTCGTGATCGACGAGGCAGCCGCAAGCCTCGGGCTTTGCCCGTCGCGAGTCTCGGTCCACGGCCGGCGGCCTCCGTGGCTCGCGGTCGACGGCGTAAGACGCGCCGCGCTTTCGATATCGCACCACGGCGCGTTCGTCGCGGCCGCGTGGGAGTCGGGAGTCTTCCTCAGCCGATCGCGGCCAGCGAAGGCGGCTGCGCCTCGGAGTGGCAGAACCCGAGCTCGTCCAGGAACTCGGTGACGTGCGCGATGTACGCGCCGCGGTCCAGGTGCACGACGTGGTTGCCGGGAAACCAGTGGATGCGACAGCGTCCCCAGTGGTCCCAGAGCAGGCGCGAATGCTTGGGCGGCGCCAGGCGATCTCCGACTCCGCCGATGATCATCAAGCGCTCGGTCGCGATGCGCGGCTTGTAGGTGAGCGGGGTCGTCACCGCCATGATCTCGCGCAGGTAGCGCACCGACCAGCGCAGCGCGAAAAGCCCCGTGCGCACGATTGTCCCCGCCGGCTGCCATTCCAGCAATAAGTCGACCGGACTGCAGACCGGAACGTTCGGGATCACTGCGTCGAGGTCGTCCTCGAGGCCGGCCAGCAGCGCGGCCGTCCAGCCTCCGAGGCTGACGCCCGTCACGGCGATCTTCTCGACGCCGCGATCGCGACGCAGGTAGCGCATCAGCACGCGAAGGTCGCAGATCGCCTGCGCCATGTGCTCGTTGATGCCGCTCATCCCCGCGGTGAAAAAACCCTGCCCGCTGTAGAGCGTCGAGCTTTCCGCGCGAAGCCCGTGGTGCGGCAGCGTGGCGAGCAGCACGTCGTAGCCGCGCTCGTAGAACTGTTGCAGCGAGAAGAAGCGCACGTTGAGCCAGTACGGATCGGCCATGAAGCCGTGGATCGCGATCAGCGTCGGGCGCGGGCCGCCGTCATGGCGCCACCAGCGCGCACGCGCAATGCGGTTGTTGCGATGCTGCTCGAAAGTCGCGGACAGGCGCGGATTGAAAGGCTCGTACGGGGATTCGAACTTGAGGCCGACGCAGTGGCCACCGGTGGGTTCGAAGATGCTCCAGCGCGGTGCGTACTCGGTGACGCGAACGTTGTCGGGAGGCTCGCGAAAGAATTGCGACGGGTCGCGGTCCTTGCGCACGAAATCACTGTAGAGAGCCCAGTCGTCCGGAGTGTCGGCAAAGCCGCCGATGCCGGGCAGGTAACCGAACGGCATCGTCATCGCGAGCAGGGTTCCGCCCCAGGTCCTCATCACCAGGTCGAGGGCCGCCGTCGCGTTGACGCGCGCCCAGTCCCACGGCTCGAGCTCGAACCCCTCGGGGCGATCGCAGAAATTGCTCTCGAGGTTCTCCCACCAGGTGCCGGACGGCATCGTCGAGGGAGCGTGGCGAAAGCTGTCGTGCGCGATGCGCGAGACGATCGACGAACGCGGCATTGCCCCCAAAATGCGCCAAAGAGGGGGATCTTACAATCGGGCGGCCACTTCGCTGCGCTGCGTAGTATCAGCTTCGCCCGTTCTGCGGCCCGGCGGTCAGTGGCCCGGCGTCTGGGACCCGGCGAGCGCGGGAAGAGTGAGCCTGTCCCCCGGCTTTACGCCGTGCCGCTCGGCCCAGCCGCCACCTACTTCGAGCACGTACCGGGCCGGGCCCCGCGACGGGATCAGCTTTTCGGAGTACGGCGTCGCGCGCGCAGCGATCGACAGCACGGTCGCGTCGCCGCGGATGTAAAGGATGTCGAGCGGCAGCGGAGTGTTGCTCATCCAGAACGTGCGCTCGCCGTCGTCGGGAAACACGAACAGCATTCCGGCGTTTTCGGCCAGTTCGGTGCGGAACATGAGCCCGCGCTCCTGTTGCTGGGGGGAAAGGGCCAGCTCGACCGTGACGCTGGTGTCGCCGCTTGCCGAGTGCACGGTGACGATCGGCCCGGCGGCGGCGCGCGAGCAGGCGCCGGCAGCGAGCACGACTGCCGCGGCCAGGGTGCCGCGGCGCGAAGACGCACGGAATCTCTCGACAAAAATGGCACGCACGGCGGTTCGGCCGGAGGCGGCTGATCTTCTTCGGTGCTGCAGCGGGGTGGATTGCAAGGCGGTGACGTCCCCGTTTAAATCGCCCGTCGCCTGGCGCCCGGCCTTTTTTCCGGCGTTTTTCCCGGTCGAACCCGACCGGACGACGCGAAGCGGGCTTGGGACCAGGCGCAGGCTGGAGGTTTGATCGTGAGCACCGTCATCTGGACCATCGCGTTCCTGGGATTGGTCGGACTGTTCGTCGCCCAGGTCGCCCGGCGCTTCGCGATCCTCGGCTACATGAGATCGGTCGATCGCTGGGACAACATCCAGGAGCGGATCGGCCGCACCCTGAAGTACGCGATCGGCCAGTTCAAGTTCTTCAAGAGCCCGATGCGCGACCGCCGCGCCGGCGTGCTGCACGCCTTCGTTTTCTGGGGCTTCCTGATCCTCGGCTACCAGGTCGTCTCGATGTTCGCGCGAGGCTGGTTTCCCGACTTCGTCATTCCGCTGGCGGGTGCGGCCCAGTTCGGCGGTCCCGTCGTCTTCCTCAAGGACACCTTTGAAGTGCTGGTCGCCGTGTCGGCGCTGATCCTCGTGTCACGCTGGCTGTTCACGCACCCCCAGCGACTGATGGGCTTCAAGCCCGCCGAGGAAAGGGTGGCCAACCATCCTCACTGGGAGGCGGTGCTGATCCTCTTGTTCATCACGACGATCACCTGCAGCGGGCTCATCTATGACGCCGGACGCATGGTCTTCCTGGCGGGCAATCCGGAGATCGAGGCCGAGAAGATGTGGGGATGGGCGTCGCACGCGCTGTCCCACGTGCTGGCGGGCTTCGGTCCGGGCTTTGCCGAGAGTGCGAGCAACACGGCGTGGTGGATCCACAACCTGGTGATCCTGACGTTCATCAACCTGCTGCCGAACTCGAAGCACTTCCACGTCATCACGTCGATCCCGAACGTCTTTTTCACCAAGCTCGAGCCGCTCGGCCGCCTGTCCAAGCAGGACCTCGAGAGCGAGAACGCGATCTACGGCAGCTCCCAGATGCGCCACTTCGACTGGAAGCAGGTGCTCGACATGTACTCGTGCACCGAGTGCGGGCGCTGCTCGTCGCATTGTCCGGCCACCGCGACCGGAAAGCCGCTGGCACCGCGCCAGTTCCTGCTCAACCTTCGCGACTATCTTTACACCCATCCCGAGTCGGTGACGGATCCGGCGGTCGAAGGACTGGTTGCGACGGGCGAAGAGCGTGGGGCCGCCGAGGTCATTTCCGACGAGGTGCTGTGGGCGTGCAACACCTGCCGCGCCTGCGAAGAAGCCTGCCCCGTCAACATCGAGTACGTCGACAAGATCGTCGACATGCGCCGCCACCTCGTGCAGGAAGCGTCGCGCTTTCCCGCCGAGCTGACCCGCGTGTTCCAGGGCATGGAACGGCAGAGCAACCCGTGGGGCATCGGCGCCGACAAGCGCGCCGACTGGGCCGAAGGGATGGACATCCCGACGCTGGCCGAGAACCCCGAGGCCGAGTACCTGTTCTTCGTCGGCTGCGCCGGATCCTTCGACGACCGCGCAAAGAAGATCACCAGGGCCGTGGCGAAGCTGCTCAAAGCCGCGAACATCTCGTTCGCCATCCTGGGTCGCGACGAGCCGTGCAACGGCGACACGGCCCGGCGCCTCGGCAACGAATATCTCTACCAGTCGATGGCGCAGATGGCGGTGGAGACCTTCGAAGGCTTCGGCGTACGCAAGGTCATCACGAACTGCCCGCACTGCTTCAATACGATCAAGAACGAGTTCCCGCAGTTCGGCGGGGAATACCAGGTGCAGCACGCGACCGAGGTCGTCGCCGACCTCATCACGTCGGGAAGGCTGTCGCTCGATGGCGGGGCGGCCGGATCGGTGGCCTACCATGACTCCTGTTACCTCGGCCGTTACAACGGCGTCTACGACGCTCCCCGGCGCATCCTTTCCGCGCTGTCGGGGGTCGATCTTCGCGAGCCCGAGCGCACGCGCAATTTCGGAATGTGCTGCGGCGCCGGCGGAGGCCGCATGTGGATCGAGGAGAAGCCCGAGCAGCGCGTGAACGTGCTGCGCGTCGAGCAGCTGCTGGCGACCGGTGCGACGACGATCGCGTCGGCCTGCCCGTACTGCATGACGATGCTGAGCGACGGCGTGAAGGCCGAAGAGAAAAACGAGCAGGTGCGCAACCGCGACGTGCTCGAGCTCGCGGCCGACGCGCTGCGCACCTGAATCCTCGCCGATCCTCGAGCGCCGGTCTCGAGCGTCGATCCCGCGCGCCAATGCCGCCGCGCAAATCTCGATGGAACGGCTCCCGTTTCACCCAGGCGGGAAAGCATTGCTGCGCGTGCGATCGAAAGCGCGACAATCCCGCGTCGTTCGATCTACCTGACCTCGTTCCGTCATGTTACGACGATCGTGATCGCTCCTGTCCGTTACCGGACTCACAACACTTGCATCCCGAAGGAGGGCCACGACATGCCAAGAGGCGACAAGAGCACGTACACCGACAAGCAGAAGCGCCAGGCCGAGCACATCGAAGAAGGCTACGAGAAGCGCGGAGTCGGCGCGAAAGAGGCCGAGAGCCGCGCCTGGGCCACCGTCAACAAGACGGGCGGCGGCGGCAAGCGGGCGGGCTCGGGCCGCGGCAAGGAAGAGAACAAGGAACCGTCGCGCAAGGGCGGCCGCATTGGCGGTAAGGCCTCGCACAGCCGCTCCAGGAAGTCCGCGAGCTCGTCCTCGGGCCGCTCGACCTCTTCCGGCAGCAAGAGCGCATCGCGCAAGAGCTCCTCGAGCAAGAGCGCGTCGGGCAAGAGTTCCTCGCGCAAGAGCGCGTCGGGCAGGAGCACGTCGGGCCGCACCAGGTCCCGAAGCGCGGCAGCCTCCGGTGCGCGAAGCCGCTCGAAGAGCCATTCCAGCGGTTCGAAGAGCCGTTCGAGCAAGAGCATCGGATCAAGGAGCCGCACCAGCGGCAGCGGGTCGAAAAGCACCAGCGGCGGGTCGAAAAAGAGCGGATCGAGAAGCCGCTCGAAGAAGAGCAGCGGCGCCTCGAGCGAGTGAACAGTTGCGCCCGGCGGTTGCGGATCCGGACCCGGCGCCGGCTCCGCGCCGCCACGCCTGCTGTCAGGCCGCCCGTGCCCGCAGTGCCGGACAGCACCGGCGCGCGGGAGCCCGCTAGCAGGCTGCGAGCTTCTTCGCGATTGCGCTCATCGAACAGCGACGGCGTCGCCATCCGGCCCACGGGTCCTTCGTCGCGTGAGCCGCGGCGGTCTCGATGGTCCACCTCCGCGCGTCGATGCGCGGTGAGCGCAACTCTTGCCACGCGATCGGAGTGGAAACCGGCGCACACTCCAGCGCTCGGACCGAGTACGGCGCTACTGCCGTCTGCGCGTACGCGTTGCGCGCGATGTCGAGATAGACGCGCCCCTTGCGTTTCTCCTTGCGCACTTCGGTCGTCACCAGGTCCGGATGGCGCGACGCGAGCACCTGCATCAGCGAGTGGCCGACGCCGCGCACGGTGTCGAAATCCTCCGTCCCCCGCAGCGGCACCAGCAGGTGCAGTCCCTTCGATCCCGTCGTCTTGAGAAACACCGGCACGTCGAGCTCGTCGAAAAGCCGCTTGAGCGACAGCGCCACGTTGCGGGCCTGCGCGAATGCACCCGACGGTGGATCGAGGTCGACGATGAAAACGTCGGGACGGTCGATCGACTCGGCGCGGCTCAGCCACGGATGCAGCACGATGGCCGCCTGGTTGGCCAGCCAAACCAGCGTCGCGCGGTCGTCGCAGACCACGAGACTCTGGAATCCGCCCTGCTTGCGCACGCGCAGGGTGCGCACCCACTCCGGCGTGTGCGGCGATGCCTGCTTCTGGAAGAACCCGCCGGCGGCGATACCGTCCGGAAAGCGCTCGACGACCAGCGGGCGGCCTTCGAGGAACGGAAGAATGCGCGGCGCGATCGCGTCGTAATAGGCGACGATGTCACCCTTGGTGATGTCGTCGCCGGGAAACAGGATCTTGTCCTGGTTCGACAGCTCGATGCTGCGCCCGCCGATGCGGCGGCTGGTCATGCGCCGGAGCCCGGGCTCTCGCGCCGCACGTCGAGCGCGGTCTTGTCGCTGCGCAAGCCGAGGAAGCTGGGATGGCGAAGCTTGCCGTCGCGCGTCCACTCGGTGAACGAAAACTGTCCGACCAGCTCCGGCGTCACCCAGTGCGCGCCGGCCTCGCGCGGAGTGTCGCGGAACGGACACGTGGCGCGCCCGCGCCGTTTCAGCATCGACCCGAGGCGTTGCAGCATTTTTTCGTCGAAGCCGGTGCCGACCTTGCCGGCATAATGCAACTCGCCGCGTTCGTAGTAACCGACCAGCAAAGCGCCGAACGACGAGCGCGACCCGCGCGGATCGGTGTAGCCGCCGATCACCAGTTCCTGGCCGGCGCTGCACTTGAACTTGAGCCAGTCACGCGAGCGCCGCGATACGTACGGCGCGTCGGCGCGCTTGGCGATCAGTCCTTCCCAGCCCTTGCGGCACGCTTCCTCGAGATATCGTTCGCCGTGGGTGTCGCGGTGGTCGCTGTAGCGCACGGGATCGCGGAACCGCAGCGCGTGCTCGAGCAGGTGCTTGCGCTCGCGCTGCGCAAGGGCCCTGGTGTCATTGCCGTCGAGGCGCAGCACGTCGAATACGTAGTACACCGCCGGAATCGCCTCGACGAGCGACGGCGCAGGCCGGCGCACGCCCATGCGTCCCTGCAGCCGCGAGAAGCTCGTCGTGCGTCCTTCGAATGCAACGATCTCTCCATCGATGATGAAATCGCTGCGCCGCTCGGCGGCCAGCTCGCGGGCGATTTCCGGCCAGGTCGCCGTGATGTCGTGCCCGTTGCGCGATTTGAGGTGCAACTCGCCGCCATGGCGGAAAGCCAGGCAGCGCACGCCGTCGAGCTTTCGCTCGAAGATCCACGCGGGGTCGGAAAAATGCCGCGTCACGAGCGTCGCGAGCATCGGCGGGATCCACTCCGGGAACGGCGCGGACTTGGCCGCCGCGCGACGCGTTGCATCGGTGCGCCGGCCGCGTGGTGCCTCGCCGCCCGCACGGCGCCGCGCCGCCCGCTGTTTCAGCGTGACGACCACACCTTTTTCGGCTTGCGGGCTACTTCCTCGATCGTGCGGCCCGACATCACGCTGCGCATTTCTTCCGTGACCGGATCGGCACCCGAATTTGCCGCCGTGTCCTTCATCTTGATCAGCAGCCAGTTCTTCTCGTTGTCGCCCATGCGGCTGTGGACGAGCGCGAACCCGCCGCGGATCTTGCGGCCTTCGAGCCATACCTCGATGCGGCCGCGCTCCCAGCTCTCGGCCATCGAAGGTCCGCGACCCTCTTGCTCCTTGATGTTTCGGTACGGTCCTGCGTCCCAGACGATCACGGTGCCGCCGCCGTATTCGTCTTCGGGAATGATTCCCTCGAAATCGGCGTAGTCCATCGGGTGATCTTCGGTCTGTACCGCCAGACGCTTGTCGGAAGGATCCATCGAGGGGCCCTTCGGAACAGCCCACGACTTGAGCACGCCGTCCACTTCGAGGCGGAAGTCGTAATGCAGCCGCGTCGCATCGTGTTTCTGGATCACGAAAAACGGGAGCGTTGCGCTTTTGCGGCGAATCTTCCCACGGCGGGTCGTGCCCGACGGCTCGGGCGTCCTGCCGAAATCGCGCTTGCTGCGATACAGCGCCAGTTTCTGCGCGACCGACCCGGACGAGGCGGCACGATGCTTTGGCGCCGCGACATCGGCCCTGGTCGTGCGCTTGGCCGCCGGTTTTGCGCTGCGTTTCGCGGGCGTTTTTGCGCTGGGCCTTTCGGGGCGTTTGCCAGGCGGATCGGCAGCGGGCTTCCGCGACGGTTTCGCGGCGGCTTTCGCGGCGGCTTTCGCGGCGTGGGGCGCGGCGCGCGCGCCGGCGCGAGGAGCCGGCCGGCTGCGACGCGTGGCTGCCATGCGTGCCAGCATCCACGAAAGCCCGATTGCTGCAAGAACCCCCGTCCCTCCGCTGCGTGATGATGCAGCCCCCAGGAACGCGGCCTCCCGATGGGCGTTCGTCGATTTCGTGCAAACGCCCCGCGATGGTTCGCTCTGCCGCATTCGCGCCGCGGCGCGCACCACTTCGATTCCAAACCGGCACGGCGACGAAGGATTTGCCGCGCGATCGGCGCGGCGGAGCGCACGATCTTTTCCCCCCGCACGGGCAGCAGCTCCCGCCGGGGAAAACATTCGTGCGTTGCAATGGTTCGAATGCTACCGCCATGCCAGCGTCGGAAAAAACGGGAAAAGTTTGTCCAACTCGCCGACGCGAAGGAGAACGCCATGCCCCAACAAGCCGATGCCCTATCGATGCTGAAGGCGGATCACGACAAGGTGCGAGGGCTTCTGGCCCAGCTCGAGAAATCCACCGAGCGCTCGGCGGACAAGAGAGAAGAGCTGCTGGCAAGGATCGCGCTCGAGCTCGAGATCCACACGACGCTCGAGGAAGAGATTTTCTATCCAGCGTACCGCGACGCAGTCAAGAAACGCGAAGACCGCAAGCTCTACCAGGAAGCGATCGAGGAACACCACGTCGTCGACTTGGTGATGCCGGAGATCGAGGACACCGATCCGGGAACCGAAGTGTTCTCCGCCAAGGCCAAAGTGCTCAAGGACGTCGTCGAGCACCACGCAGAGGAGGAGGAGACCAGGATGTTCCCGCGCGCGCGCAAGGTGATGGAAGCCGACGAGCTCAAGAAACTCGCGGCGCGAATGGAGGCCCGCAAGACCGAGCTGCAGGGACAGCAGGCCGCCGGAACCGAGGAAGAGATCGAAGAGGAAGAGGAGGACGAGGAGCTCGATTCCGAGGAAGAGGATCTCGAGGAAGAAGAGGAGGACGAAGAAGATGACGAGTGATGCAGCGGAGTAGCCGAGCAGCATCATGGCCCGCTCGATCTGGAAAGGCAGCGTCAGTTTCGGCCTCGTCGAGATCCCCGTCGCCCTCGTCAGCGGCGAGGAGAGCAACGACATCGCGTTCCACCAGATCGACAAGCGCACGTTCTCCCGGGTCGGCATGAACCGCGTCAACCGCGAGACCGGAAAGGAAGTGCCGTGGGAGGACATCGTGCGCGGCTACGAATATGAGCCGGACGAGTACGTCGTCCTCACCGACGAAGACCTTCGCAAGGCCAACGCGAAGGCGACACGGACCATCGACATCGAGGATTTCGTCGACCAGTCCGAGATCGATCCCGTCTACTACGAGAAGCCGTACTACCTGGAGCCGATCAAGAAGGGGAGCAAGAGCTACGCGCTGCTTCGCGAGACGCTCGAGCGCACCGGAAAGGTAGGCGTGGCCCGCGTCGTGCTGCGCAGCCGCCAGAGAATGGCGGCGCTGATGGTGCGAGGCGGAGTGCTCGTGCTCGAGATGCTGCGCTACGCCTACGAGTTGCGCGACCCGAAGAAACTCGACATCCAGGTGCCCGAGACGGACATGCGCAAGCTCGGCATCAGCGACCGCGAAGTGAAACTGGCCGAGCGGCTCGTCAAGGACATGAGCGCGAAGTGGAACCCGAAAAAGTACCACGACTCGTATCGCGACGACGTGCTGGCGATGATCCAGAAGAAGATCAAGGCCGGCAAGACCCACGTGATCGAGGAGCCGTCCGAGGCCGAGGCCGAGGCAGCGCCGCGCACCGACGTCGTCGACCTGATGGCGCTGCTGAAGAAGAGCGTCGCCCGCCGCGAGTCCACTCGCTCCAGGCCCAAGGCGGCGCGAACCACGAGAACGCCGGCCGGGCGCTCGCGCGCACGCAGCGCGTGACGAAGCCGTCGCGGTCACCCGCGCGGGTCGCGGATCCCACGCCCGCTCCTGCGACTGCGGAGCAGCCCGCAGGAGCAGCATCCGCCCCTCGTGTGGCAGGGGTGCGCATCGGCAACGCGACGAAAGTCCTCTACCGCGACGCCGGCGTCACCAAGCTCGAGCTCGCGCGCTACTACGAATTCGTCGCGCCGTGGATGCTTCCGTGGATGGCGCGCCGGCCGCTGACGCTGCTGCGCTGCCCGAACGGCTACGACGCCGGCTGCTTCTTCCAGAAGAACGCGCACGGAGCGCCGGCCGAGAGCGTCGGGCACGTCCGCATTCCGAGCCGCCACGGCGATCCCGAGTCGGAGTACCTGTTCGTGCGCGACGCCGCGAGCCTGGCGGCGCTCGTACAGTTGGGAGTGCTCGAGATCCACATCTGGGGCTCGCGCGTCACCGACCTGGAGCGCCCCGACCGCATCGTCTTCGATCTCGATCCCGGCCCGAACGTTTCGTGGAAGCAGGTGTGCGACGGCGCGGCGACGGTTCGCGAGGCCCTGGCGCGGCTCGGGATGAAGAGCCTGCTGATGACGACGGGAGGAAAAGGGCTCCACGTGGTCGTGCCGGTCGTCGCCGACCGCGAGTGGCCGCAGATCAAGAGCTTTGCGCATTCGGTCGTGCGCGCGATCGTCAAGACGGAGCCGGGGCGCTTTACGGCACATCTGGCAAAAGCGCGGCGTGAAGGAGTGATTTTCGTCGATTACCTCCGCAACGGGCGCGGTGCGACGGCAGTGGCACCTTACTCGACGCGGGCGCGGCCCGGCGCTCCCGTGGCGGTGCCCGTCGGCTGGGAAGAACTGCGCGATCTTTCCGGAGGCGACCACTTCGACGTGCGCAGCACGCTCGCGCGGCTTGCGAAGCTGCGGCGGGGCGACGCGTGGAAGCGCGCGCGCCTGCAGCCGCGATCGATCGCAGCCGTCCTCGACGCGGCGCGCGCCGCCGCGCCGTCATGACCTCACCCGGTTGGCTGGCTTGCGGGCCCGGCGTTTGTCACACTGTCGAGGGGGCAGTCGCCCCGTCACGTTGCGATGAGCACCAGAACCAAGATCGCTCTGTTCTTCGTGGTCATCGTGTTTCCGGCGCTCCTGTCGGCCGTGACGTTCCAACTCGCCTTCACCCGCGCCGAATCGGTCGAGTTCTGCTCGTCGTGCCACACGATGACCCCCTGGGTGAACGATGTGACCGGCAAGGCCGGCGACTCCCTGGCGGCCGAGCATTTCCAGCATCGCTGGATCCAGCAGGACCAGTGCTACACCTGCCACAGCAATTACGGCTTCCTCGGGACGATCCAGGCCAAGATCGGCGGCGTGCGGCACGTGGCAGCCTACTATTTCGGCCATCCGGCCAAGATCGAGTTGTACGGCCAGTACCCGAACTCGATCTGTCTCAAATGCCACGAAGGGGCGAAATTCTTCATCGAGGACCCCAATCACACCCCGCTCGAGGACCTGCTGTCCGGCAAGGATCGCTGCGTCGAGTGCCACGAATCGATCCACGGGGTGGAGCAGGCGGACGACGGTGAGGCGGCGGAAGCCAAGGCTGCCGGCGACGAAGCAAAGCCGGCCTCCGGCGAAGCGAAGGAAGACGAAGGGGCCGGATCCGGTCACGACAGCGATGCCCATGACAGCGATCCGAAGGAGAAGGCCGAGCCGTGACTACCGCGATCCGCGTAGCGCTCGCACTGGTGGCATTCGCTACCGTCATCACGCTGTCGTGCCTCGTCAAGACGACAGCGCTGTCGATGACGTTCTTCTTCGCGGCGGGCATCCCGCTTTACGGCCTGGCGGCGCTGATCTACATCGTCGAGGTCATTCGCGACCTGCGCCACCATCAGGTGCTGTAGCAGAGTTTCCGCTGTTGCGGCAGGATTTTCCCCGCCGTAGAAACACGACGGATCCGCAACGGTGCAGGATCGGGCCTGTTGTGGCCCCCGACATTCCGATCAAAGAGCAGGAGGCACGCATGAAGAACATCACGTCGAAAAGTGTCTTGCGCGGTGCGGGCTTGGCCGCCGTTGCATTGGCCGCTGTATGCCTGGCGCGCCCCGCAATGGCCGCCGACGCCCCCGATGCGGCAAAGCTGTGGACGAAGAACTGCCAGACCTGTCACGGCCCCGACGGCAAGGGCAAGACGAAGGCCGGCGAGAAGGCGAAGGTCAAGGACCTGACTGCCGCTGACGTGAAGTCCGGCCTGACCAAGGCCAAGGCCGCCGACACCATCAAGAACGGCGTCAAGGAAAAGGACAGCGACAAGATGGCGATGAAGGCCTACAGCGACAAGCTGTCGGATGCAGAGGTCCAGGCGCTGGCCGACTACGTGATGGCGCTCAAGTAACCGTTCGTTGCAATCGATGACGGCCCCGGCTCACCGCCGGGGCCGTCGCCGATTTCAGTGCGGGGACGTCGCCGCCAGGCTTCCGTCGGCGGCGCGCACGACCACCAGCTTCGACATGCACGGCAGGCAGAAGACGTGGTCGCCGGGCCTCAGCTCGCGGGTCGAGCGGATCACGACCTTGCATACCGGGCACAGCACTTCGTTGGGTGCGAGCACTTCGCCCGGTCCGCCCCAGCGGCGGTAGAAGCGGCGAAACCGCTTCGGCACCTCATTGAATCCCGTATCTTCGAGCTCGTAGCGGCGCCGCTCGCCCGCCGCCTCCCCGCTGCGCTCGATCGCGAGAACGGGCTCGGGCGCGGCAATGGCCGGGGCTGCATTCATGAAAGCCTCCATCTCCACGATCTGCGCTGTGACCTGCGCTGCGATCCGCTTACGGGCGCGGCGGGGACTGGTATTCCAGCCCGATGCGCGACAGGCGCGTCTTGAACTCGCCGAGCACCGTGTTGGCGAGCAGCCCTTCCATTTCCTCGAGGCTCAGCTCGGCAAGGTCGGCCCCGTGGAACGTCGCATGGCTTCTTTCGAAGCCGATGCGGTCGAGCTCGGCATCGGTGCGGTTTTCGCGGAAAGCCTCGGCAAACGTCGCGAGCATGAACCAGGACATGTCCCTCTGCATGCGCTCGATCTCGGATTTCTTCTCCGGGTGCTCGCGCAGCAGGGAACCGATGCGGTTCTCGCCGAAGCCGACGTGGCGCCGTTCGTCGGCGATGGTTCCTGACAGCGTGTGGGCGAACTTCGGGTTCTGCGCGCCGTTCATCGCGTGCATCATCTCGAAGACGCTGAATGCCATTCCCTCGAGCACGATGTTCTGCCCGACGACGCCGCAGAAGAAATCCTTGCGGTCGACTTTCTCGAGAAGGATCTCGGCGAACTTGACGAGGTTCGGATTCGCGTAGCGCTCGACGGTCGTCTCGAGGTCGGCTTTGCGAACGCCGAGATCGTAGAGACGTTGCGTGAACACCTCGACGTGGCGTGCTTCGTCGAGGGTCTGGGTCGCAAGGAAACGGCGGCTGGCCTCGTCGGGAGCGGCATTGATCAGCCCCGAGGAGGCCGACAGCGCGCAGCGCTCGCCGACGACGAGCTGCACCGTGGTCCGGATCGCGTCCTCGCGCAGCACCTCGTTGTCGATCAGGAAGGAGGGCTCGTTCTCGCCGCCGCGATGGCCGAACTGCGTGTCCTCTAGGTAACCCTGGGGACAGGATTCCAGCCAGTGCTGGATCGAGTAAGCGCCGAGAAAATCGTTCATCAATGATCCTCCTTCGTTCCTTCGTGCGTGGGCCTGCCTGGCCAGTCCCCGGCTTTGCCGGGCGCCAGCGGCGGCGCGGTCCTGGAGACGGTATCGAGCAAACGTCATTCCACGCGCGCCAGGGAAGGCTGCGAAGGAGCGGAGTCGGTGCGTCATCGGGGCCAGCGGTGAGGTTTTGGAGGACACGCCGCGTGTCCTGCCACGTCGCGGCTTCGGGTCCTGCGCCGATTCTTCCCGATCGCGGGAAACCGGGGGCCCGGCTTTCCCGGCCGCGCGAATCACGCCGCGCGTCAGTCGGGCCGGGGCCGCGGGCGCCGCTGCGCCCCTCAGTGGAACTCCCGCTGCGGTCGGCTTGACCGGCTGCTCCGGCAGAGGGTCTGTCACCCGGACGGGAACATTCCCACGGATGAAAATGCCGCGGACCGGGCCTCCCGACTCTGGGAAGCCCCGGCCTTCCCCCCGCAACGTTTTTCAATGCAAATCCGTGCGATCTGCGGCCCGCGCGGCGGAAGCCGCCGCGTCGATCCGTGGCATGGTTCCTGCTCGAACTGCAGTCAAATGTTCCTGAAAGACGCCCTGACTTCCTGCGCGAGCCTGCACGACGACCTGGCGGCGGTCTTCACCAGCGTCGCCGCGGTCACTCCGGGCAGCCGCGACGCCTGGCCGCAGCTGGCTCGGCGTTCGGCGTTCCGGTCAGCGTTGATGCGGTCGCTTGCCGGGCTTTGCGAGGCGGTGGACGACGGCGGTCCTTTCCTCGTGCAGGTGCCGCCGAAGCTGGTCGCGCTGCGCCGCACCATCCATACCGCGCGCTCGCGGCTGGCCGACAGCAACGATCCCGCGATCCTCGAGAAGCTGGCGACGGAACTGGATCACGCTCCGCATTGGGAACTGTACGCGTCGCTGCTCGAGGTCGCCGATCCGCTGATCGGCCGCACTTCGCGCCTGGTGTCTTCGGAGATTCGAGCAGCTCGGCGAGCGGAATCGACCAGCAGCCGCAGCACGAGAGCAAAGGTACTGTGCAGGGTCGCAGCTCGCTAAATCGCCAGCCCGAGAGGGAGGCGCACGACGAAGCGCGTGCCGAACTTTGCTTTCGGCCCGAGCTCCAGGCGTCCGCCCATCCGCTCGCAGGCCATGCGGCAGAACGGCAGCCCAAGCCCGCTGTCGACGTAGGCTCCCGCATCGGGGCGAGGAAGAAGGGCGGCCTCGCCGACCAGCGCTTCGCGCATCGTCGTCGGCAGTCCTGGACCGTTATCGGCGACGATGATGCTGCACCAGTCTTCCATGACGCCGCATTCGACGTCGATGCTGCATCCCGCGGGCGTATGGCGGCACGCATTCATCAGCAGGTTGGAAACGATCCTGCGCACCAGGCTCTTGTCCAGGCGCGTGCTCGGAGTGCATTCGAGCCGCGGAGGACGGATCACGTGGCCGGTCTGCTGCGCGAACGGCATGAGCTGGGCGACGCAGGCACTGACGACCTCGGCCACGTCGAACGGCTCGGCCGCAAGAGGCAGCTCTCCGCCGGGCGCCCTCGCGTGGGAAACCATGTTGTCGATGATCTGCAGCACGTTCTGCCCCGTGGCCTCCAGGAGCGCGAACTGCTTGCCGGGGGGCTCGCGCACGTCACGGAAGCGTCGCAATGCGGCGCGCGCGGTGGCGATGATCGCGGCAACGGGGCTGCGGACGTCATGCACGACCATGCGCAGCAACTCCTCGCGTTTTGCCTCTTCGCGAAGGCGGAACGACAGGGCCTCCTGGGCGAGCACGGTCTCGTAAGCCCGAAGGTCGGCGGTCGAGCGCTCGACGAAGCCGCCGTAGATGTAGGCCTCCGTGGCCAGCGCGATGTCGAGCATCAGGATCTTCGCGAGCGAATCGACCGCCGCGCCGGCAGCGGCGACATCTTCACCGAAGTGCTCGAAAAGACGCTGGGTCGTGAAACTGATCTGGACGAGGTAGCCGGTGAGGTAGAGGTTGGGATCGAGGCGAATGCGCGCGTGCGTCATGCCGACGCGCAGGCGGCTCTCGAAGTAGTCCGCATCGTAGGTTCCGGAGACGAGCTCGATGTAGTGGCGGCGCTGGGCCTTCTTCAGGCTGGCGACCAGCACCGGGTCCTCGAGGAAACGGGCGGTATCCGGAATCGACAGGATGCGGTGGTAGAACACCTCGACCATGTCGTCGGCGATGGACTCGAGGAAAGGAGAGAGGTGGACCAGGCGCTGCCGGTCGGCCTCTCCGAATCCCAGCAATTGCATGCGGCGCTCGCACTCGGCAGCGTCCAGCCCGACGAGCTTCAGGAGCGGTCTCATGACAAATAATTCGCACCCGTCCGCGAACGAGTCAATGTCATCGCCGGCCCGTATGGACCCGGCAAGAGGAACGAGCCCGATGACGAACACGAGAGGATCCATCCTGGTCGTCGACGACGAAGCGGCCAGCCGCGAGAGTCTCGTCGACGTGCTGACCGACGAGGGATACGACGTCAATTCCGCCGCCGACGGCAAGCTGGCCGCCGACCTCCTTCACGAGGCCGAATTCGACGTCGTGATCACCGACCTGCGCATGCCGAACATGGACGGCGTCGAGCTGCTGCGCGAGGTGCGTCGTCTTTGCCCCCAGACGCTCGTGCTGCTGATGACGGCGCACGCCAGCGTCGAGACGGCAGTGGAAGCGCTGCGCCAGGGCGCCCACGATTACATGATCAAGCCTCTCGTCTACGACGAGGTGCTCGCCAAGGTCATGCGTCTTCTGGAACGGCGCGACCTTGCCTGGCAGATCCAGTACCTGCGCCGCGAGGTCGACTCGCGCTGGGACTTCGACAATCTGATCGGCGAAAGCGCGGCGATGAAACGCATCGTCGGGCTGATCCAGAAAGTCGCCCCGACCAACTCGACGGTGCTGATCACCGGCGAGAGCGGCGTCGGCAAGGAAGTCGTCGCGCGTGCGGTCCACCGCGAGAGCCCGCGCCGCGATGCGATCTTCCTTCCGATCAACTGCGGCGCGATCCCCGAGACCCTGCTCGAGAGCCAGCTCTTCGGTCACGTCAAGGGCGCATTCACCGGTGCGCTGACGAGCCAGGAGGGACTCTTCCAGCGCGCGCGCGGCGGCACGATCTTCCTCGACGAGATCGGCGAGCTGCCGCTGGCGCTGCAGGTCAAGCTGCTTCGCGCAATCGAAGAGAAGGAAATCATGCCGGTGGGCGGCGCCCAGCCGGTGCGCGTCGACGTGCGCATCATCGCGGCCACCAACCGCGACCTGGCCGCCTGCTGCCAGGACGGATTGTTCCGCGAGGATCTGTACTACCGCCTCAATGTCTTCGGAATCGAGATTCCACCGCTGCGCGACCGCCGCGAGGACATTCCCGCGCTGGTCGAATTCCTCGTCCGGCGCCACAATACCGAGATGAACCGGCGTTTTCGCGGCGTCGACAACGCTGCGATGAAAGCGCTGCTGCGCATGCCGTGGAAGGGAAACATCCGCGAGCTCGACAACGCGATCGAGCACGCGATGATCGTGGGCGACGGCCAGTGGATCACCGCGGCCGACCTGCCGGGCCGCGCCGCTGCCGAGCTGGCAGCTCCCGAAGGCGCCGCCGTCGGCGACGACCTGAAGAGCGCGACGCGCTTCTACGAGCGCGGGCACATCGCCAGCGTGCTCGCCCGCAGCGAAGGCGACAAGAAACGCGCGGCCGAGATGCTCGGCATCAGCCTGTCGTCGCTCTACCGCAAACTCGAGGAGCTCGAGCTCTGATCGCTCGCGATTTCCAGTTCTGAGGACTGGCAATCGCGCGTTTCTCAATTGCGGGAATTCCGAAAGGATTCCGCGCCTCCAACTCTCCAAGATCAGGCATTTTTCTCGTCGCGCCGCAGTTGGCCGGCCGTTTGCTAATCCAAACGCGGCGCCGGGAGCTCGAGGAGAAAATGATGCGGATCTCACGGCACTTGCGTACCGCCACGGCGGTCGCACCGGCTCTCCCGTGATCCGCCTGCAAAGAACGAGAACGACCGCCGTGCGTGGATTGTACGGCGCAGAGGAGACCGCGATCATGACAAGTGCAGCTTCCCAATCCATTCCCGCCGAGCGCATCGGCTTTTTCGTCGCAGTGGTCGCGAGCGTGTTCATGCTGCTGGCGACGATCGCCTCGGCCGAAGAGATTCCCGACGGGGCCAAGCAGGAAGCCGACACGGTCTGGCAGCAGCGCTGCTCGACCTGTCACGGTCCAGCAGGCAAGGGCGACGGCGCTGCGGCGGTCGCGCTCAACCCGAAGCCCCGCGACTTCACGTCGCCCGACTGGCAGAAGACGGTGACCGACGACCACATCGAGAAGACCATCGTCGAAGGCGGGCAGGGCGTCGGGCTGAGCGTGCTGATGGCCGCCAATCCCGACCTCGCGTCCAAGCCGGACGTCGTCAAGTCGCTGCGCGCCCACGTGCGCAGCCTCGCTGCCAACTAAGGCTCCTGACGATGAGCACGGAGGCCGCTGCGGCAAGCGAGTACGAGGTCGGGGTCGTGCGCAACTTTGCGCTGATGTCCCTGGTCTGGGGCATCGTCGGCATGCTGGTCGGCCTCGTGCTGGCGCTGCAGCTGGCATGGCCCGACCTGCTGCCCGCCGTGCCGTGGCTGAGCTACGGGCGCCTGAGGCCCCTGCACACCAACGCGGTGATCTTCGCGTTCGGCGGCTGCGCGTTGTTCGCATCGGCCTACCACGTCGCGCAGCGCACCTGCCAGACGCGGCTGTTCCTGCCGGGACTGGCGAAGTTCACGTTCTGGGGATGGCAGCTCGTGATCGTGCTCGCGGCCATCACGCTGCCGCTCGGCTACACGACGGCCAAGGAGTACGCCGAGCTCGAGTGGCCCATCGACATCCTGATCGCCGTCGTATGGATCAGCTTCGCAGTCGTCTGGTTCGGGACCATCGCCAAACGCAAGGTCGAGCACATTTACGTCGCCAACTGGTTCTTCGGCGCGTTCATCGTGACGGTCGCGCTGCTGCACATCGTCAACAGTGCGGAAATCCCGGTCTCGATGTGGAAGTCGTACTCGATCTACGCGGGCAGCGTCGACGCGATGGTGGAATGGTGGTACGGCCACAATGCGGTCGGCTTCTTCCTGACGGCCGGCTTTCTCGGGATGATGTACTACTTCGTCCCGAAGCAGGCCGGGCGGCCGATCTACTCGTACCGCCTTTCGGTCGTGCACTTCTGGGCGCTGATCGGCCTCTACATGTGGGCCGGTCCCCATCACCTGCACTACAGTGCGCTGCCCGACTGGGCCCAGAGCCTCGGCGTCGTCTTCTCGATCATGCTCTGGGCGCCGTCGTGGGGCGGCATGATCAACGGCATCATGACGCTCTCGGGCGCGTGGGAGAAGCTTCGCACCGATCCGATCCTGCGGTTCATGGTCGTCGCGCTGTCGTTCTACGGAATGGCGACGTTCGAAGGGCCGATGATGTCGATCAAGACCGTCAACGCGCTGACCCACGACACCGACTGGACCATTGCGCACGTGCACTCCGGCGCGCTCGGCTGGGTCGCGATGATCACGATCGGCTGCCTGTACTCGATGATTCCGCGCCTGTGGGGAAAAGAGCGGATGTTCAGCAAGTCGCTGATCAACGTGCATTTCTGGCTGTCCACGGTCGGAGTCGTTCTCTACATCGCGTCGATGTGGATCGCCGGACTGATGCAGGGCCTGATGTGGAGGGCGACCAATGACGACGGCACGCTGACCTACACGTTCGTCGAAGGCGTTTCGGCCACGCATCCGTACTACATGGTGCGCGCGCTCGGCGGCTTCGTCTTCCTCAGCGGCATGCTCGTGATGGCCTACAACGTCTGGCGAACGCTGACGGTGCAGGTTACCGACGAAGTCCCCGTTGCCGCGGCGGCCGCGGCGAGCGCGTAAGCGGACGGAGGACGCGATGGCCACGCAGACGCCATTCGAAAAGAACATCGGCCTGATGGGCCTTTGCATCATCCTCGTCGTCAGCTTCGGCGGCCTTGCCGAGATCGTGCCGCTGATCGCCGAAACGTCGGCCGCCGCGCCGGCCGACGGGGTCAAGCCCCTGGACGCCGTCGCGCTCGAGGGACGCGACATCTACATCCGCGAGGGATGCCACGTCTGCCACACGCAGATGGTCAGGCCGCTTGCCGCCGAAACCGAGCGTTACGGGCATTACTCGACCGCCGGCGAGTCGGTCTACGAGCATCCGTTCCTGTGGGGATCCAAGCGAACCGGCCCCGACCTTGCCCGGGTCGGCGGGCGTTACAGCGACGAGTGGCACCGCATCCACCTGAACAACCCCCGCGACGTCGTGCCGGAATCCAACATGCCGGCATTTCCGTGGCTCGCCGAAGGCGTTCTCGACGGAAGCGATACGGCGACCAAGATGAAAGCGCTGCGATTCGTCGGCGTGCCGTACACGGACGACCAGATCGCCAAGGCGCAGGGCGCCGTCAAGGGCAAAACCGAGCTCGAAGCGCTGATCACGTACCTTCAGCAGCTCGGCCTGGCGATGAAGGGAAAGAAGGGATGAGCGCGGGCATGTTCGAAGCGGTCGGCACGCTGCTGCTGTTCCTGTCGTTCGTCGGACTGCTGGTCTGGGCGTGGATGCCGCGACAGCGCGAGGCCTTCCAGCAGGCAGCGCTGCTGCCGTTTTGTGACGAGGCGGCCCTGCCGCAGTTTTGCGACGAGGCGGCTCTGCCGCCGTTTCAAAAGCATGCGGCTCTGCCGCCGATTCCGAGGCAGGGTCCGGTACGATGAGCGGCGGCTGGAGCCTGTGGATCGCCACGATCGTCGTGATCAACGTCGTCGGTTCGGCGTGGTTGCTGCTGTGGGCCGGGACCCGGCGCGAGGGCGATGACGAAGGCCCGAAGACCGTCGGTCACGCTTTCGACGGCATCGAGGAATACGACATGCCGCTGCCGCGCTGGTGGCTGTGGCTGTTCGTCGGAACCATCGGATTCGCCGGCGTCTACCTCGTCCTCTATCCGGGTTTCGGCGCATTTCCCGGTGTTCTCGGATGGACCGAAGTCGGCCAGCACGAGGCGGAGGTGCGCGAGGCCGACGCGAAGGTCCAGCCTCTTTATGCGGCGTATGCGGCAAGGCCGATCGAGGATCTCGCGCGCGACTCCCGCGCCGTCGCGACGGGTCGTCACCTGTTCGCGAACACGTGCGCAGCCTGCCACGGCGCCGACGCTCACGGCGGCGTCGGCTTTCCGAACCTCGCGGACGACGACTGGATCTGGGGCGGCGACCCCGAGACGATCCAGACGACGATCCTCGGCGGCCGCATGGCATTCATGCCGGCGTTCGCCCCCGCGCTCGGCGGCGAACAGGGAATCAGGGAAGTCATCCAGTACGTGCTCAGCCTGTCGGGCCAGCCGGCGGATGCTCAGCTCGCCGAGGCCGGAAAGGCGCGGTTCGGCACGATCTGCATCGCGTGTCACGGGCCCGACGGCAAGGGCAACAAGGCGATGGGCGCGCCGAACCTGACCGACAGCGTCTGGCTGTTCGGAGGCACGGCGGCCGACATCGAGTACGGGCTGCGCAACGGTCGCTCGTCGAAGATGCCGGCGCACGCCGACATTCTCGGCAACGACAAGGCGCACCTGGTCGCGGCCTACGTCTACAGTCTTTCGCACGTCGGAGCGGCGGAGTGAGAGATGGGCGTCGCCCCTGCCACTGCCGGTGACGCCGCAACGCGACCAGCCGGTGCGGCCCGTTCGGCCAAGGCGCGCGTGAGCGGCGTCTCGCTCTACGCGGCGCGCGAGCCGATCTACCAGCGCGAGGCAAACGGTCCGTGGCAGCGGCTTCGCACGGTCGTGCTGTTCGCGCTGGCCGGATTCTACGTCGCACTTCCGTGGCTGCAGTGGAACGGTCGCCAGGCGGTGTGGTTCGACGTTCCTGCCCGCAGCTTCTACCTTTTCGGCCTTACGTTCTGGCCCCAGGACTTCATTTACCTGTCGTGGCTGCTGATCCTGGCTGCGTTCGGCCTGTTCTTCTTCACGAACCTCGCCGGCCGCCTGTGGTGCGGCTACGCATGTCCACAGACGGTGTGGACCAGGTTCTTCATGTGGATCGAGTGGCTGACAGAAGGCGACCGGAACAGGCGCATCCTGCTCGACCGTGGCCCCTGGAACCGCCGCAAGATCCTTCGCAAGACCGCCAAGCACACCGCCTGGCTCGCGTTCTCTGCCATGGTGGGCGTGACGTTCGTCGGATATTTCCTCCCTGTCCGCGATCTCGTCGTCCGGATTGTCGGGCAATCCGTGAGCGGCGGCGAGTGGGTGTTCCTGGCGGTCGCCTCCCTTGCCCTCTATGTCGATGCCGGCTTCATGCGCGAGCAGATCTGCAAGTACGCATGCCCGTATGCGCGCTTCCAGGGCGCGATGTTCGACCGCGCGACGCTGACGATCTTCTACGACGCAGGCCGCGGCGAACCACGCGGTCACCGGCGCCGCGATCTTTCGCCGGCCGCGGCCGGTCTCGGCGACTGCATCGACTGCCGCCTGTGCGTGCACGTGTGCCCGACCGGAATCGACATCCGCCAGGGAACCCAGTTCGAGTGCATCGGTTGCGCGGCGTGCATCGATGCCTGCGACAGCGTCATGCACGACGTGGGGCTGCCGAAGGGACTGGTGCGTTATACGACCGAAAGCGCGCTGGCGGGCAAGCCGCTGCCTCTGCTGAGGCCGCGCGTGGTCGGATACGGCGCGGTGTTGCTGGTCGTCGCCTGCGCGCTTGCCGTCGGGCTGGCGCGGCGCATGCCGCTGGACGTCGACGTGCTGCGCGACCGCACGACGCTCTACCGCGAAGTCGGCGCCGGCCTGATCGAGAACGTCTACACGCTGAAGGTCATGAACAAGTCCCAGCAGGCGCGCACCTACCGCGTATCGACGCAGCCTCCGTTCGCCGTCGCCTCGGCGACGGACATCACCGTCGCCGCAGGAAAGCTGGGCGAGCTTCCCGTCCGTGTCCGCATCGAGGAGGCCAGGCTGGATCGCGCGTCGACGTCGCTCACGTTCGCCGTCCAGGCCGGCGACGATCCGTTGGTGCGCGTGCAGCATGAAAGCCGCTTCCTCGCGCCGGCGGCCGTTGCCAACCGCTCCGACGCGGACGATCGCGCCAACCACGGCCACTGACCGGCAGAGAGGAGAGGAACATGTCGGTACGCGAAACGTCTGACCAAGGGCAAAACGACCGGGACCCGCGGCCCTGGTACCGGCAGTTCTGGCCCTGGTTCCTCGTCGCGCTTCCTGCGGCGAGCGTGATTCTCAGCATCTCGACGCTGATCGTCGCGATCCGTCACGCCGACGTCGTGCTGCACGAGGATGCGATGGGCGCTGTGGCCGATGTGCCGACGCGGCCAGCCGTCGTCTCCGCAACCACCAATGCGGAAGCTGCAGGCCAGGCGGCGCACGCGGCGCCGCCCACGCCGCATCCGCGGGTACAGCCCGTGGAAGACACGCACCCGCCGAGCTCACGGTGAATACCGAGCCCTGCTTTCACTGCGGGCTCGAGATCGGGCGCGGGGTGCAGTTCTACGCCGTCATCGACGGTGCTTCGCGCGCGATGTGCTGCGCGGGGTGCGTCGCCGTCGCGGAGCTGATCGCGAACGGAGGCTTCACCGCATATTACCGCTTTCGCGACGCTCCGGCGGACAATCCCCAGGCGGTTGCGAAGATTCCGTCGGACCAGTGGGCGCGTTACGACGACCCGTCACTGCAGAAATCCTTCGTGCGTTTCGACGACGGCGACCTGCGATGCGTGACGCTGTCGATCGAGGGCCTTCGCTGCGCAGCGTGCGTCTGGCTGCTCGAGAGCCACCTGCGGGCGCAGCGTGGAATCGACCAGGCGCGCGTCCATCTTGGAGCGGGAAGGGCCGAAGTAGCCTGGCATGCGTCCGAAACCTCGCTGTCCGTCGTTCTCGCTGCGATGGCAGCTCTCGGTTACGTCGCGCTGCCCTACCGTCCCGATTGGGAAGCGGAGACCAGGGCTGCCGAATACCGCGCCGCACTGCGACGCCTCGTGGTCGGCGGCCTCGGCGCCACGCAGGTGATGATGTACGCAGTGGGCCTGTATGCGGGCGCCCTCCAAGGCATGGAGGATCGTTACCGGTTCTTCCTTCGCGTGACGAGCGCGATGGTCGCCACTCCGGTGCTGTTTTATGCAGGCCGTCCGTTCCTGGCCGGTGCGTGGCGCGACCTTCGCAACCGCCGCCTCGGCATGGACGTGCCGGTGAGCGTTGCGTTGCTGGTCGCGTGGAGCGCCAGCCTGTGGGCAACGGTGACACGCTCGGGCGAGGTCTACTTCGATTCGGTCTCGATGTTCGTGTTTTTCCTGTCGCTGGGTCGTTTCGTCGAGATGCGCGCCCGCCAGCGCGCCTGCGCTGCGATCGAGGCTGCGCTGCGCCAGCCGCCGGCATCGGCAACGAAGATCGACGCGGACGGCTCGCGCCGAATCGTCGCTGCCAGCGAGCTGGCGGCGGGCGACCGGATCGTCGTGCGTCCTGGAGAGACGTTTCCGGTCGACGGCGCCGTGTGCGACGGACGAGGCTGGGTCAACGAATCGATGCTCACGGGCGAGCACTGGCCTTGCGAGAAGAACGCAGGTGACGACGTGGCTGCCGGCACCCAGAACGGCGAAAGCCCTCTGGTCGTCGTGGCCACCCGCACGGGCGCCGACACGGCGTGGTCGAGGATCGTCCGCATGGTCGATGCCGCCGGCGAAGCGCGGCCGCGCCTTGCCCGCCTGGCCGACCGTGTTGCCCAGATTTTCGTTCCGGCGGTGCTCGCGATCGCGGCGGGGACCGCCATCGTCTGGGCGCACATCGATGCGTCCCGCGCGTTCTGGGTGGCGCTTTCGGTTCTGGTCGTCACCTGTCCTTGCGCGCTGTCGCTGGCAACTCCCGCAGCCTTGACCGCAGCATCGCGGGGCGCGCTGCGCCGCGGGCTGCTGCTGCGAAACGGCGCCGCCATCGAATCCCTGCGGCGGGTCACGCACGTCGTCTTCGACAAGACCGGCACTCTTACGCTTGGACGATTTCGTCGCAGGCGCACGGTCGCACTGGCCGGTCTCGACGAAGCGTCGTGCCTGGCGCTGGCGGCAGCGCTCGAGGGGTTCTCGGAACATCCTCTGGCGCGGGCTTTCGACGATGTCGATGCTTCGTCAGTTGTCGTCCAGGGCATCTGCGCGACGGCGGGTGCGGGAATCGAAGGGCACATCGACGGACGCCGTGTGAGGATCGGCTCGGCGTCCTGGGTTTCCGAGCTTTGCGGTGTCGGGGCGGGTGCTGCCGGTGCGCTTGCGACGGGCGGCACCGCCATCGCGCTCGGCGACGAACGGGGACTGCTTTGCCGGTTCGAATTGGAGGATGTACCGCGCCCGCATGTCGCGCGGACGATCGCATCGCTGCGTCGCGCGGGCCTGCGCGTCGTTCTTGCCAGTGGCGACGGTCGCGCTTCGGTAGCGGCCGTAGCGGCATCGGCGGGAATCGACGAATGGATCGCCGACTCGACGCCGGCCGACAAGCTCGCCCTGGTCAAGTCCCTGCAGGCCCACGGTGCTGTCGTGCTGATGGTCGGTGACGGCGTCAACGACGCGCCGGTACTCGGCGCGGCCGACGTCTCGATCGCGATGGGCACGGGCACCGACCTGGCGCGAAGCCGCGCCGATGCCGTGTTGATCGGCAACGATCTTGGCGCGATCGAGCAGCTTCTCGTGCTCGCGCGCCGCACGCGGCGCGTGATGCGGGAGAACCTCGTCTGGTCGGGTCTCTACAACCTGCTGGCAATTCCGCTGGCTTGCAGCGGCCTCGTTGCACCGTGGATGGCTGCCGTCGGAATGTCGGCGAGCTCGCTGGTCGTTGTCCTCAACGCCGTGCGTCTCGGCGATGCGCCGCGCGCCGGTGAGCGGATCGTCCGCGAAGATGGCGCGCAGGTTGTGGCCGCAATGGCCCGGGAGGCAGTGGCATGACGATCCTGTTCGTCCTTGTCCCTCTCGGCCTGATGCTGCTCTCGGTCGCGATTGCGGCGTTTTTCTGGGCCGTACGCAACGGTCAGTTCGACGATCTCGAAAGCCAGGGCACCTTCGTGCTGTTCGACGAAGAGCCGTTGCACCAGACTGCCCGAAACAGCGCTGGCGACGGCGCAGCGTCCGTTCCCGAGGCGAAAACGCGATGATCGTCGTACCTGCAGCGCTTCTCATGGGGTTTGCCGGAAGCGGCCATTGCGCCGCGATGTGCGGCGGCATCGCCGCAGCGATGTCGGCGGCGCCTGCGCCTGACGACGATACCGGCAGTCGCAATCTGCGGATGCTCGCGCAGAACCTCGGACGCATCACCAGCTACGCGACCGCTGGCGCCGTCGTTGGATCCCTCGGCAGTGTTCTTCCTCGTCTGAGTGGCCTGGGTGGCGCATCCGGGACTCTTGCCATCCGTTCGATCGCGGCACTTCTCATGATTGCCGCCGGGCTGCAGATCGGGGGCTGGTCGAGCAGAACGGGCAGCATCGAAAGGGTCGGCTCGCTGCTGTGGCGCCGCATCGCGCCGCTCGCACGCCGCGTCGGTCGCGCCAGCTCGATCGCTTCGGCACTGGTATTCGGCGCGCTGTGGGGATGGCTCCCGTGCGGGCTCGTCTACAGCGCGCTCGTCGTTGCGGCAGCGTCGGGCTCGGCTGCGGCGGGTGCATCGACGATGGCCGCATTCGGGCTCGGTACTGTTCCGGCGTTGCTCGCGATCTCGGGCGCCAGCGCGCAGGGGCTGGCGGTGCTGCGCTCACGGTCGGCCAGGCGGGCAGCCGGTGCCGCGGTCATCGTCTTCGGCGCCTGGACGTTTGCTGCGGCGGCCAGCGGCTATCTTGCGCCTTGCGGACATTGCCACGATGAATCATCGGCGGTCCCCGCGGAGCACCCGGACGTGGCACTGCGCTGACGGGTTGCGGTTTTCGCCACAGTCGCGACGTCGGACGCGGCTGCGCCGGCGGACGCTTGCGCTAAGCCGGGCTGTGACGAAAATTGACCTCCATGCCTCCCCGTGGTGCGCAAGACGCGCAAGACGCGCAAGACGCGCAGGACGCGCAAGACGCACAGGATGCGCCGATTCTCGTCGTCGGTGCGGGACCCACGGGCCTGGTCCTCGCGCTGGAGCTGGTGCTCGGCGGCGCGCGCGTGCGGATCATCGATCGCGCAAGCGGACCCGGAACGGCGTCGCGGGCGATGGCGGTCCACGCCAGGACGCTCGAGCTTTACGATCGCTTCGGCCTTGCCGACGAAGTCGTCTCGCGCGGAATTCGCGTGCACAAGGGGCATCTCTTCGAGCACGGTGTCGCGGTCGCGCTCATCGACATCGGGAACTTCGGCAAGGGCTTGAGTCCGTACCCTTTCGTGCTGAGCTTCCCGCAGGACGAGCACGAGGCCGTGTTGGGCGAGCGACTGCGGCGCGAGGGGATCGAGGTCGAATGGAACACCGAGCTCGTCTCGTTCGAAGACCGCGGTCCTCTCGTGCGTGCCCGTCTTCGCGGTCCGCACGGGGAGGAGAGCATGGATACCGCGTGGCTGTGCGGCTGCGACGGTGCCCACAGCGCGGTTCGCGAGGGGCTCGGGGTCGCGTTTCCCGGTGGTACGTATCGCCAGGCATTCTTCGTCGCCGACATCGAGGCCAGCGGGCCGGGCACCGACGGAGATCTCAACTTCTGCCTGGATGCCGATGCTCTCTGCCTGGTGTTTCCGATCCGCAGCAGCGGACGTTTCCGGCTGATCGGGCTGATTCCCAAACCGCTCGAAGGCCGCGAGCACGTGACCCTCGAGGACGTGCGCCCTTACGTCGAGCAGCTGATCGGCATCCGCGTCGGCCGCGAGATGTGGTTTTCCACTTACCAGGTGCATCACCGGGTGGCCGCGACGTTTCGACGCGGCCGCGTGTTCCTGGCCGGCGACGCCGGGCACATTCACAGCCCGGCCGGAGGCCAGGGCATGAACACCGGCATCGGCGATGCGGTCAATCTCGGCTGGAAGCTCGCCGCAGTGGCGACCGGTCGCGCCGATACGCGCATCCTCGAAACCTACGAGCCCGAGCGCATCGTTTTCGCGCGAACGCTGGTGGCGACGACCGACCGCCTGTTCACCGGGATCACGAGCCGCGGCGTCGCGGGGCGTACGATCCGCCGGCTCCTCCTGCCTCACATCATTCCGCTGCTTCTGCGCTTCGGATGGTTTCGCCGCCTTGCGTTTCGAACCATCTCGCAGATCCGCATCGAGTATCGCGGCAGCGCGTTGTCATCGGGTTCGGCAGGAGCGGTGCGCGGCGGCGACCGTCTTCCGTGGATAGCTCCGCTCGATAATTTCCGCAGCGACGGGTTGCCCGACTGGCATCTGCAGGTCTACGGAACTGTCTCCCCCATGCTTGCCGCCACCGCAGCCTCCTATGGGGTTCACCTGCGCACTTTCGACTGGGATGACGCGGCAGCCGGCGCCGGATTCGTGCGCGATGCACTGTACCTGGTGAGGCCGGACGGCTACCTCGCGCTCGTCGATTCGAAGCAGGACGAGAACGCCTTGCTCCAGTACCTCTCGCGCTTCTCGATCGTCCCCCGCGGCGCCGCCCGCACCTGAAAGACGCGCGCGCAAAAAAAGAGCCGGGCGGACGCTTTCGCGACCGCCCGGCTCTCGAGCGTCTGTCAGGGCTTCATGTCCCGGTCGTCACGGGCACGAATCGATCGTGCACTGGTCGAACCTGGCCTGCTTGCACGCATCGGTGCTGGATGCGGGCGAACTGGCCGGACAGAAGTTGATGTCGTGGTTGCACAACGCCGCCGACTCGCAGTTGCCCGGGAACGTGATGCAGGCCTGGGTCAGCCCGTTCAATAGCGGGCAGTCGCCGAAGTCGCCGCCGCAGAAGACCGACGGCTGGTTCTGGCAGGTGCCCGTTGCGCACTGGCCGCTCTCGATCTGGCCGCCGTTGTTGAAGCAGTCGAGCAGGCCGATGCAGTCGTTCACGGTGGGCGCATTCGGATCCACCGTTCCGGCGCACAGATCGCTGCAGGCGCTGAACTCGGGCACCACCGAGTCGCAGTTGCTCGCGTCTCCGGTGACAGCGCAGTTCAGGGCCGCCGCGACGAGCTGGCGGAACAACTGGCGATCCTGGACGCCCTGCACGGTTACGCACAGAGCTTCCAACGCGTCCGACAGCGTCGCTCCGCTCGTCGTGCTGATCGTCTCGCCGCATACCTGCAGCGGTCCAACCGCGTCGATCAACTCCTGGGTGATGTTCACTCCGGTGCGATGTCCCTTGCTTTCGGTGCCCGCATGCGTGGACCAGAAGCCCGGGCTGCGGCAGATCGCCGTCGGACAGGCGTTGCTGTGCTCGCAGCCGGCCGTCGGCGAGCAGGTGTCCTGCGTGCAGTCGTTGTTGTCGTCGCACGCCGAATCGTTCGCCGTGATCTCGCACTCGGCGAGCGTGTTGCTGCAGGTCACCGTCGCGCACGACGAAGCCAGTCCGCAATCGCGGGCCGTTCCGTTGCACGAGCCGTTGCTGCACGTGTCGTTCACCGTGCAGAACTGGTTGTCGTTGCACGGCGCCGTGTTGTTGACGTGCGTGCACGAGCCGCTCGCGCAGATGTCATTCGTGCAGACGTTGTTGTCCGTCGAGCACGTCGTTCCGTCGGGCAGGAATTCGTTGCCGGGGCACGACGCGGATCCGCCGGTGCAGTTCTCGGCCTGATCGCACTCGCCGGCCGAGGCGCGGCAAACGGTCGTGCTCGGCTGGAAAGAATCCGCCGGGCAGGTCGGCCCGTTGCCTGTGCACGTCTCGGCGACGTCGCAGACGCCGGCCGAACCGCGGCACACCGTCGTCGACGGTGCGAACTGGTCCGGCGGGCAGGTGCCGCCGGCGCCGGTGCACAGCTCGGCAACGTCGCAGACACCGGTCGATGCGCGGCAGACCGCTGCCGAAGCGACGAAGGCATCCGGCGGGCACTGCGCCGAGTTTCCGGTGCAGTTCTCGGGGCTGTCGCAGATTCCGGTGGCGTCGCGACAGGTCGTCGTCGACGACTGGAACGTATCGCCCGGGCACGACGCCGAGTTTCCGGTGCAGGTCTCGGCGACGTCGCAGACTCCGGCCGATGCGCGGCAGGTGGTCGTCGACGACTGGAACGTGTCATCGGGGCACGACGCCGAGGTTCCGGTGCAGGACTCGGCCACGTCGCAGACTCCGGCCGATTCGCGGCAGGTGATTCCTCCGCTGGCGAACGTATCGCCCGGGCACGACGGTGATGTTCCGGTGCATGCCTCGGCTACGTCGCACACTCCGGCTGCTGCACGACACGTCGTCGTGGAGGACGAGAGCGTGTCGGCGGGGCAATCGGCCGACGAGCCCGTGCACGTCTCGGGGGTGTCGCAGATTCCGGCCGACGGACGGCAGACCGTCGTCGTCGGCTCGAACGAGAAGAGGCAATTGCCGCTCGTGCAGACGCCGACCTCGCAAGGACCCGTTGATACGCAATCGGAATCGGCCAGGCATTCCGGCTGCGGTATCGGCAGGTTCGAGTTGACGATCTGGCAGTCGCACTTCGACTTGGTCTCCGGAAGCAGCGGCGGACAGTCGGTCGAGCTCGCGCTGTTCTTCCAGACCGAACAGGTGCTGATGTCGATGAACCCGTTCTGGTCCGCGTCGGTGCAGGGCGCCGTCAGGTTCTGGATCGGGACGGATACTTCCATGGCGCTCGAGACGTCGCCGCAGGTGTCGCCGTCCTGTGGTCCGAGGGACGGATCGGGGGGAATCGGTGTGACCGTGCAATCCGAGTTCGTGTCGGTAAGCGGGTTGTTGCCGAAGTAGAACCCGACGTCGTAGCGATTCGTCGCATTCGACGTCACGTGCAGGATGCCGCTGAACGTGAAGGTGTCTCCGGGGGCACCGGAGCAGCCGTTCTGCAGGTCGGTGATCTCGACGGAAGTGGCCTGGATGTCGTTCGCGGTGCAGTTGAGTGGCGATCCGAAAGCCTGCTGGAGACACTCGTCGGCGCGCGCGGGCGATGCCGCCGCCAGCGCGGCCGTCGCGAGCATCAGCGCCGCGGTGCGCATCAAACGCGCCCTCCGCGACAAATTCGTGTACGAGACTGGGTTCATTCTTCTTACCTCCACCCGCCCCCGGATGACCGGGCACCGGGCCAGCTTGCGATTCCATCCCCAGGCGGCGCCGCCATGCGTTGCCACCATTCGTTGTTTTCCAATGCGTTCCGGCGCTCCGTCCTGCCCGGCGTGACCATCGCGGCGTATCGCGCCTGGCTGCAAGCACGCTTCCGGTATGAGGAATGCACGTCTTCCCCCGAAGATGGATCGGCGTCTCGACTTCGAATGCGCGAGAGTCGGTTTGCGAATCGAATGGTTTCGCGTGCTTGCGCGCTTCGACCTACTTGTTCGGGCGCGACGATCCTGGGTGATTCCGATTTGATACCGTGCTCGCGCGAATGAGTTTCTTTTTTCCTCAGTGCCACTCGGCGGCATCACGCGACAGTGGTACGGGCGGGAAAGTCCTTCGGGGGAAGTGCCACTCTCGTGCGACGTGTGTGTACCGGGCGCGGAGCAGGCCGAAGCCGCTGCAACGAGGGCTCGCATCGCGCTGCGCGTGATTGCGTCCGCCCGGGCAGCCAGGCGTCATTGAGCAGTCCGCGATTGCCGCGGCGGCCGACTTGACGGGGGCGTCACCCGCTGCTCTTTTGAGGCACGATGCGTCTTGTCCCGGCCAGGCACGTTGGACGCCTGGGTCGCAGTCTTGCTTCTGTCCTGTGCTCGCTCGCGGTCGCGATGCAGATCGTGCTGCCCGTGGTGCACGCTGGGCACGACCGCGAGGCAGCTGGAGCGGGACAGGCGGCCGGAGTCGAGCTTCGGCTTCCGGTCCATCAGGCTTCGACGGCCTCGCGTCACGACGCGGCCACCTGCCCCGAATGCCGGCTCGTATCCGAGTTGCGCACCCTGTCGCCGCTGGCGATCGCCGTTACGGTCCCGGCTCTTCGTGAGCACTGGGTCGTAGCCAGCCAGAGCGCATCAACGCGTGCGCAGACTTCCCGCACGAGCGCGGCTCCGCGAGCCCCGCCGCTCCCCGCCTGATTCCCGATCCATCGGTTTCCACCGAATCGTGAGCGACTGCGCGTCCTCGCGGGCGGCGACGGTCGTGTCGTCGCCCGCGTCGTCGTCGCCAGCCCAGGAGGGAAAAGGCCATGTCCTGTGAACCCGCCCCTTGCGGAGAGAAGCGGCTACGGCCCCGCCGCAGATTCCGATTCCGCCGTCGCATCGACGCTGTCGCGCTCGCCTGCGCAGTCGCGATGCTGATCCTGTCGCTGCAGGCCGACGCAACTTTCGCCGACCCGGCCGCCGACACCATCGAAGCGCTGCAAACCCAGCTTCGCCAGATGCAGCAGCAGATGCAGAAGATGCAGAAGAAGCTCGACGAGCTCGAGTCGACGAAGAAGCCGGCGCCTGCCGCGGCCGCGGCAATGAAGCCGGCCGGCGCTGCGTCGACGGTAACCGTGGCTGCACCGCCGGCCGCCGCGACCGCGCCGGCCCCCGCTCCCGTAGCGACGGCCGCGCCCGCTGCGCAGCCTTCACTGATGCAGGCCGCGCTCGGCGGCCAGCCCGTCACCGTGATGCGCTCGGCGTCGGGCGCGAACTACATGAACATGAGTTTCGACGCGATCACGGACGTGGGCAGCTCGACGACGAACGACGTGGGCAAGCTCCAGCTCGGAGACCACGATCCCGACCAGCGCGGCTTCTCGCTTCGCAACGCGGAAGTCGCGCTCGACGGTGCGGTCGATCCCTACTTCAAGGGATTCGCCAACATCGTGTTCAAGCTCGACAAAGGCAACGAAACCTCGGTCGAGCTCGAGGAAGCTTACCTCGTCTCGACTTCCTTGCCGTGGAACCTCCAGGTGAAGGCCGGGCAGTTCTTCGCCGATTTCGGAAGGCTCAATCCCACCCACCCGCACACGTGGGGCTTCGTCGACGAGCCCATCATCATGGGGCGCCTGCTCGGCGGCGACGGGCTTCGCAACGTCGGTGCAAAGGTCTCGTGGCTGGCGCCGACGCCGTTTTACACCGAGCTGATGCTCGACGTGTTCAACGGCGAAGGCGGCACGGCTTTCAGCTTCCGGGATCCGGACAACACGTACGGGCGAGAGCCGGTGGATCACGGGATTCACAAGGTTTCGGACCTGCTGTTCGTGCCGCGCATCACTTCGTCGTTCGATCTGACCGACACGCAGACGCTGGTCGTCGGCGCATCGGGCGCCTTCGGGCCGAACGACACCGGGCGCGGCAGTAGCGCGTATTCCGAAGTCTACGGAGTCGATACGTACTGGAAGTGGAGGCCGGAGCGGGCAGAGCAGGGTTTCCCGTTCGTGTCGTGGCAGACCGAAGGAATGCTGCGTCGCTACGAAGCCGCGGCCGATCCGGTGGCGTTTCTTCCCAAGGAGACGTTCGACGACTACGGGTTCTACTCGCAGGTGCTCTGGGGTTTCTACGTGCGCTGGGTCGCCGGACTGCGCGGCGAGTACGCCACCGGGGACCACAGCGAGTTCGACAACACCGACCCGCTCGAGCGCGGCAACCGCACCCGCGTCTCGCCGAACATCACGTTCTACCCCACCGAGTTCTCCAAGCTTCGCCTCCAGTACAACTACGACCACGGCCAGGTGTTCGGAGACGAGCACTCGGTGTGGGTCCAGGTGGAATTCATTCTCGGCGCCCACGGCGCCCACAAGTTCTAGGAGACCGTTCGATGATCCGTTACCTGTCCGCCCCATTTTCCCGTACGCTGCGCGGCACGGCTGCGCTGGCTGCGGCTCTGGCAATTCTCACCACCGCAAGTTCGGCCCACGCCAAGCTCGAGGTGGTCGCGACGCTGCCCGATCTTGCGTCGATCGCGCGCGACATCGGCGGCGACGCCGTCAACGTCACGTGCATCGGCAAGCCGAACGAAGACCCGCATTACGTGCAGGCCAAACCGAGCTTCATCGTCACGCTGAACAAGGCCGATGTGCTGATCGAAAACGGCCTGGAGCTGGAGATCGGCTGGCTGCCGGCGCTCGTGGACCAGACGCGCAACGACAAGATCCGCGTCGGCGCGCCCGGTCGCATCGTCGCGGCCGACGGCGTGCCGTTGCTCGACATCCCGACCGAGGCGGTCACTCGCGCAATGGGCGACGTGCATCCCGGCGGCAACCCGCACTTCTCGATCGATCCCGAAAACGGCAAGATCATGGCGAAGAACATCGCCGCCGGCCTTGCGCTCGCCGATCCGTCGCACGCATCGGCTTACAACGACAATCTCGCCAAGCTGCTCGCGCGCATCGATGCCGCGGAGGCCGACTGCCTGAAAGTGATGGCGCCGTTCAAGGGAACCAAGGTCGTCACCTACCACAAGAGCCTGACGTACTTCTGCCAGCGCTTCGGCCTGGTCGAAGTCGGCACGGTCGAGCCGAAGCCGGGAATTCCGCCGTCGGCTTCCCACGTCACCGAGCTCATCGCGCTGATCAAGAACCAGGGCGTCAAGGTGATCCTGATGGAGCCGTGGCACGAGCGGCGCACGCCCGACACCGTCGCCGAACAGACCGGTGCCAAGGTGGTCGAGTTCCCGGCCCAGGTGGGCGGCGATCCGGCGATCACCGACTATCCGTCGCTGTGCGGCAACATCGTCCCGCGCATTGCCGCCGCGCTTCGTTGAGGCAATGCCATGACGACCGCAACTGCAGCAAGGCCGGCGCCGGAGGCAAAAACGCCGAAGACGCTCGTCGACTTCCAGGGTGTCACCCTCGGCTATCGGCGCCACGTCGTGCTCTCCGATCTCAGCTTCTCGATCGTCGAAGGAGAGTTCTTCGGAGTCGTCGGAGCAAACGGCTCCGGCAAGACGACGATCCTTCGCGCGATGCTCGGCATCATCCGCCCTCACGCCGGGCGGATCCTGTTCGACGGCCGCGAAGAGAGCATGCGCTTCGGCTACGTGCCGCAGCGCGCGCACATCGACGAGATGTTTCCGCTGACCGCTCGCGAAATCGTGCTGATGGGGCGCTACGGCCTGCTGCCGCCGGGGCGGCGGCCCGGTGCCGAAGACCGTCGCATCGCCGACCGCCAGCTCGAGCACGTCGGGCTCGGCGGCATGGCCGAAAAGAGGTTCCGCGACATGTCGGGAGGCCAGAAGCAGCGCACGCTGTTCGCACGCGCGCTGGCCGCCGAGGCGCGCATCCTGCTGATGGACGAGCCCACGGAAGGGATGGACCTCGAAGGGCAGCAGGCCATTCTCGAGCTGATCGCGCAGCTTCGCGCCGAGATCGGGGTCACCGTCGTCTACGTGACGCACCGGCTCAACGAATTGGCCGATTCCGCCGATCGATTGCTTCTCCTTCACGAAGGTCAGGTGAGGGTGGGGCCGGTCGACGAGCTGCTGACCGCCGAAGTGCTGCACGAGATGTACGGCGTCGACGCGCACGTCGCGCGCCTGGCCGGGAAAAGGGTGGTGGTGCTGTGAGCAAGATCGTCGAGATGCTCCAGCAGGGCTTCATGCTCAACGTGCTGGCCGGCACGACGATCGTTGCCGCGGTCTGTTCGTACCTCGGAGTGTTCATCGTGCTGCGCCGCGCGGTGTTCGTCGGCGCCGCTCTTGCGCAGGTGAGCTCGCTCGGCGTGGCGCTGGCGCTGTTCGCGAGCGGCTACCTCGAGAGCTGGTACGGACACGACGTGCATCTTGCGCCGCAACCGGTCGCGCTGGCGCTGACGGTCTTTGCCGCCGTCGCGATGGCGGCCCAGCGCCGCGAAGGGGCGGTGCCGCGTGAAACCCTGATCGGCGTCGCCTACGCCGCGGCCTCTGGCATCGCGATCCTGATCGTCGCGGTCAGCACCCACGCCGAATCGGAAGTGCTCAACCTGATGTTCGGCAACGTGCTTGCCATCGACACGTCGGAAGTCATCCAGCTCGCGGCTCTCGGCCTGGCCGTCGCCGCGGTGCATGCGCTCTACTTCAAGGAGTTCCTGTTCGTCTCGTTCGATCCGGACATGGCGATGGCTCTCGGCGTGCGCGCGCGGCTGTGGAACGTCGTGCTGTTCCTGACCGTCGGCATCACGATCTCGCTCGCGATCCGCGCGGCCGGGGCGCTGGTCGTCTTCAACTTTCTCGTGCTGCCGGCGGCAACGGCGCTCACGCTGCGCCAGAGCCTGCGCGTCGCTCTCGCGAGCTCGGTGCTGGCAGGAACGCTCAGTAGCCTGGCCGGGATCTCGATTTCGTACGTGGCCGACCTGCCGACGGGGCCGACCATCGTCGCTGTCAGCACGACGCTGATGCTCGCAGTGGCGGCGGCAAGGCGCGTGGTGTGAAATTGAGGGCGCCTCAGCCCACCGAGGAACGGAACTGCCGATGCATCTGATTCTCGTCCTCAAAGCCGCCTTTATGGGCGTGGTGGAAGGCCTGACCGAATTTCTCCCGATCTCGAGCACGGGTCACCTGATTCTGGCAGGGAGCCTGATCGACTGGACGGGCGACGGCGCCAAGGCTTTCGAGATCATCATCCAGGCGGGAGCCATCCTGGCGGTGTGCTGGGAGTTTCGCGGGCGCATCGCAAAGGTGATGGTCGGCCTGGGCAACGACCCGGCCGCGCGCCGCTTCGTCTTCAACCTTGCGATTGCGTTCGTGCCGGCGGCCGTCATCGGCGTGGTGTTCGGTGCGGCGATCAAGGCCGTCCTCTTCGCGCCGGTGCCCGTGGCGCTGGCCTTCGTCGTTGGAGGATTCGTCATCCTGCTGACGGAACGGAGCCTCGCGGGCGCGACCCGCGCGCGCGTCCAGGAAGTCGAGGACGTGACTCCTCTGGACGCGCTCAAGATCGGGCTGGCCCAGACGTTCGCGCTCATTCCCGGGACTTCGCGCTCCGGTGCGACGATCATCGGCGGAATGCTGTTCGGGCTTTCCCGCAAGGTCGCTACGGAGTTCTCGTTCTTCCTGGCGATCCCGACGATCTTCGCCGCGACGTTCTACTCTCTGTACAAGGAGCGGGCAGCGCTGGCGGCCTTGGACAGCTCCCTCCTGGTCGTCGGCCTGGTGACCTCGTTCCTCAGCGCGTTCCTCTGTGTACGCTGGTTGCTGCGCTACATCAGCACCCACGATTTCCGTGCGTTTGCATGGTATCGAATCGCATTCGGCCTGGTCATCCTGCTGACCGCGCACTTCGGATGGGTGGCCTGGGCGGATTAGGACGTCCTCGTGTCCGCAAAAAGCGAAGGCCGCGCCCGATATCGCCGTCAATCTGCCTGGTTCTTTCGGTCCGGAGTCTCTCCAACGATCTGTTGCAGCTTCTCCGCGACCGCCTTGGCGACGAGCTCGTACCCTTCCGGTGTCGGGTGTCCGTGAGCCGCATGCCCATTGGGAAAGACCCAGCGCGGGCAGGGTTCCGTCGGACATACCGCCTCCGCCCGGAATACCGGCTGAAGATCGACGAGCGGAGTATCGGTGGACGTCGCGACCTTTTCGATGCGGGTGTTGGCGAGCCGGTACACGCTGCTGCTCGACGCGTAGTTCAGCAGCACGGGCGCTGCGCCGCGAGCACGCACCCGCTCGACCACCCGGGTCAGATGATCCACGAGTTGCGGGAGCGAGTCGCGAATGGACGAGTCTCCCGCCGCGGCGGGCTCGGAGCCGAGATCGAACGAGTCGCCGAGGAACTCGAGTTTTCCCTTGGATTCGCCGCCTGCGCCGTTCGTGACGACCGGCGCATTCGGATCGCGCATCGCCATGTAGATCAATCGGTAGAGGCGCGACCAGCGCTTCACGCTGGAGAGAAACGACTCGCTGGCATGTTCGTCGACCGGCACCGGCAGCGTCCAGAAATCGTTGGCCCCGATTTCGATCACGACGACATCCGGCTCGAACAGGTCGAGATTACGGTCGATGTCGCGCAGTACCTGCGAGGAGTTCGTCCCGGGATAGCCGATGTTCACGGCCTGGATCGAAGGCTGGAGCTTGCCGGCATCCCAGATCTGCTGCAGGCGCGCGGGATAACTTTCGCCGGGCGCGACGAGGAGACCGTAGGTATTCGAATCACCGATGCAGAGGACCTGGAGCCTGCCCGCCGCGCGCCGCGCCGCCGGACCGCGCCCGACCGTCAGTGCCGCGAGCTGCAGCGCACCTTCGACGAGCAGGAGCGCCGTCGCGGTGCTCGCGAGCACCAGCAGCAGTCTCCGGGCCAATCCGCCTCGACGCACTCTTGTCCTCCCATTCGAAATGCCGAAATGCCGAAATGACGAAACGCCGGAACGCCCGCAACGAAAAAGGCCGCACCGGATGCACCGGCGCGGCCTTCGTCTTCGAACGATCGCAGCGCGATGCTTACTTGGCCAGCGCTTTCACCTTCTCCGTCATTTCCGGCACCGCCTGGAACAGGTCGGCCACCAGCCCGTAATCGGCGACCTGGAAAATCGGCGCCTCGGCATCCTTGTTGATCGCGACGATCACCTTGGAGTCCTTCATGCCGGCCAGGTGCTGGATGGCGCCCGAAATGCCGACCGCGATGTACAGCGTCGGCGCGACGACCTTGCCGGTCTGGCCGACCTGAAGGTCGTTCGGCACGTAGCCGGCGTCCACTGCCGCGCGGCTGGCGCCCATCGCGGCGCCGAGCGCGTCGCACAGCGGCGCGAGCACCGTCGTGAAGTTCTCGCCGTTCTTGAGTCCGCGTCCGCCGGAGACGACGCGCGTGGCCTCGGTCAGCACCGGACGATCCGACTTGGTCTCTTCGACGCTGACGAATTTCGCGGGCTTGGCCGGCTGCACCGGGGCGATCGAAAGCGCTTCGACGGGAGCGCCCGAGCCGGACGCCGCGTCGAACGCCGTCGTGCGCACCGAAATGACTTTCTTTTCGGCGGCGAGCTCAATGGTCGCGAACACGTTGCCGGCGTTCATGGGGCGAACCACCGTGCCGTCGGCGTTGATCTCGGTGACGTCGCTCGCGATCGCCGCGTCCATTGCTGCGGCAAGGCGCGGCGCGATGTCGCGGCCCTTGCTCGTCGCCGCGAAGACGACGGTGTGGGCGCCGACGGCTTCGGCGACGGCCTTGAGCGTCAGCGCGGTAACGTCGGCCAGGGCCTGCGCGACCGCCGCATTGTCGACGGTGACGACCTTGTCGGCTCCGAGGTTCGCGGCTTGCGATGCCACCTCACCGACTCCCGATCCGAGCACGGCCAGGATCGTCTGACCGCCGCTTACCGCCGCGAGCTTCTTGGCGGCGGTCACTGCGACCGCCGTCGCCTTGGGCAGCTTGCCGTGGGCGTGTTCTGCGTAAACCAGTACGTTGCTCACTTTGTCCTCTCCCGAACGCTCGTATGTCTTGGCTGCCGTGTGCGGGGTTGTCCGCGCCTTACAGGACCTTGGCTTCGCTCTGCAGCACCTTGATCAACTCGTCGACGCTGTCGACCTTGCGGCCGGCCGAACGCGCGGGCGGCGGAGTGACCTTCTTGATGCGGATGCGCGGAGTCAGGTCGACGCCGAGAGAAGCGGCATCGATTTCCTCGAGCGGCTTCTTGCGCGCCTTCATGATGCCGGGCAACGACGCGTAGCGAGGCTCGTTCAGCCGAAGATCGTTGGTGATGATGGCCGGCAGCGGAATCTCGATGGTTTCGAGCCCGCCGTCCACCTCGCGAATCGCCGTCGCGGAGGTCTTGTCGGCCGAAAGCGTGAGCTTCGAGATGAAGGTGGCCTGGGGCCAGCCGAGGAACTGGGCCAGCATCTGCCCGACTTCATTGGAGTCGTCGTCGGTGGCCTGCTTGCCCATGATCACGAAGTCCGGGGCTTCGTTCTCGATGATTTTCTTGAGGATGCGCGCCACTACCGTCGTGTCGGGGCGGTCGGCCTTGACGAGAATGGCCCGGTCGGCGCCCATCGCCAGCGTCGTGCGCAGCTGTTCCTGGGCTTCGGCCGGCCCGACGCTGACGACCACGACCTCCACAGCGCCTTGGCCGCCGCCGGCTTCCTTGATTCGCAGGGCCTCCTCGACGGCGATTTCGTCGAACGGGTTCACGATCCACTTGAGGCCCGCCTCGACGATTCCGGTGCCCTCGGGGTTCACCTTGATCGTCGACTCGTAGTCCGGCACGCGCTTGGCGGTGACCAGAATCTTCACGCTGTCTTCCTCCTAGGATTTCTCAGAAGCGCCGTCCCGTGGGCAAGGCTTTGGGGGACGGCGAACCCGTGGCGGGTAGCACGCGAGGGATCATGACGCAACTGTCAGTTCGCCGCGGAGCGAGGCCGCTTTCGCCGGAACCAGCGGTTTTTGCAGGGTCCGGGCATCGCAGACTGTTGCCTGGCCCGCGCTCTACGGCCAAGAAGGCCCATGGCAAAGATCCTGCTGTTCGGCCAGGCCCAGTTCGGCCAGAAAGTCTTCGAAGAGCTCGCGCTGCGCGGTCACGAGATTCTTGCGGTCTGCCCGCCTCCGGACGTGGCAGGGCGACCTGACGATCCTTTGAAGACTGCCGCGGCGGCGCGCGGGGTGCCGGTCATCCAGCGCAAGGGATATCGCAGCGACGAAGCGGCACGCGAAGTGGACGCCGCGCGCGCCGATCTCGGGATTCTTGCTTACGTCACCCAGATCATTCCGTCTCGCATCCTCGACGCGCCCCGCTGCGGCTCGATCTGCTTTCACCCCTCGTTGCTGCCGGCCTATCGCGGCGGCTCGGCGATCAACTGGCAGCTCATCGAGGGATGCAAAATCGGCGGCGTATCGCTGTTTCGTCCCGACGACGGAATCGACGAGGGGCCGGTCTGTCTTCAGAAAGAGCTTGCGATCGGACCTGACGACACGGCCGGGTCTTTCTATTACGGCAAGGTCTTCGACGCGGGCGTTGCGGCAACCGTCGAGTGCGCCGAGCTGGTGCTGGCGGGCAAAGCCAGCGCCGTCGCGCAGGACGAGAGCCTGGCAACGTACGAGCCGCTGTGTCGCGACGAGCATGCCTGTGTCGACTGGTCGCGCCCGGTACGCCACGTGCACGACCTCATCCGCGGCTGCGATCCTTCGCCTGGTGCGCACGCGCGTTTCGGCGACCAGGTCGTGCGCCTGTACGGATCGCACATCGCCTCGCGCCGCGACCGCGGCAGCGCCGGCACCGTGCTGGCGCTCGGCGAAACCGGCATCGAGATCGCGGCAGCCGGTGGCAGCGTGATGCTGGCGCGTCTCGGCGTCGGTGGAAAGAAAATGACCGCGACGGATGCGGCCGCAGCGCTCGGTCTCGAATTGGGAGCGAAACTGGAAACGGGCAGGGTCGCGGCTACTCGGACATGAGCCAGTGCATCGCCGTCTCGCGGTCGGTGAACAGCGCGACCTCGTAGGAGGAGGACTTGCCCATCGACTCGTAGAGCCTGGCCATGTCGTAGGCCGCCGATCCTTTCGACACCAGCACCGCCGCCCGGGCCCCGTGCAGCCTCTCTTCCATGTAGAGCGGAAGAGCGCGCATTCGCTGGATGCCTGCCGTCGTCATTCCCATCACGTCGACGCCGGTGAGGTCGATCAGGCTGTGCCAGCCGGCGCGGTACTTGGTGTTGGCGAGCATGTTCGCAAGGTATTCGAACAGGTCGGCGTCGGTGACATTGCCCTCGAAGGTCGCGACGACCAGCCGGGTATTTTCGTCTGCAACGTAGCGATACACTGGCTGCCGGCCGGCGTCAGGCGCCGATTTCGAATCCTTCGTATCCGTTGGCCGCGATCGCATCCACTCGCATCACGTAGTCCGGAAAGCCGAGATACGGCATGAACACGCGCGGCTTGCCCGGGACATTCGAGCCGAGATACCACGAGTTGCAGGTCGGATAGATCGTCAGGTTGCCGATCTCGTTGACGAGATCGACCCAGCCGTTCTCTGCATCCGTCCTTGCCTCGATGGTGCGCCCGCCGGTTTCGATCACGTGCAGGATCAGGCGGCTGATCCAGTTCACGTGCTGCTCGATCGACGGCACCATGTTGGTCAGCACCGACGGGCTGCCGGGACCGGTGACGAAGAAGAAATTCGGGAAACCGGCTGTCGACAGGCCGAGATAAGTGCGCGGGCCTGCCGCCCATTTCTGCTTCAGCGTCATGCCGTCGCGTCCGCGGATATCCACGGCCAGAAGGGCCCCGGTCATGGCATCGAACCCGGTCGCGAACACGATCGCGTCCAGCCCGTACTCGGCGGCGCTGGTGCGGATCCCCGCCGGCGTGATCTCTTCGATCGGCTCGGTGCTGACGTCGACGAGCGTGACGTTGTCGCGGTTGAACGTCGCGTAGTAGTCGGTGTCGACGCACAGGCGCTTGCAGCCGACGGCCGTCGCCGGCGTGAGCTTCGCAGCGACGGCAGGGTTCTCGACGATCGCGCGGATCTTGGTGCGGACGAACTCGGCGGCCGTGTCGTTCGCTTCGCGGCTGAGCACGAGGTCGTTGTAGCCGCCGAGGAACGCCAGCCCGCCGCGCCGCCAGCGGTCTTCGAACTCCACCTGCCGTTCTTCGCCGGAAACGTCGAGCGCGGCGGTCTCGGCGCTTCGCGTGTCGAAGCCGAACGGCTGCATGGCGCCGTTTTTGCGCAGCTCCGGATACGTCTCCTTGACGCGGCGGACTTCCTCCGGATCCAGCGCGCGGTTGTGCGCCGGAATCGACCAGGTGGGTGTTCGCTGGAAGACGGTAAGGTGTGCGGCTTCGGCGGCGATGAGCGGAATCGACTGCACGCCCGAGGAGCCGGTGCCGATCACGCCCACGCGTTGTCCGTCGAAATGCACTCCGTCGTGCGGCCAGCGTGCGGTGTGATAGATGGGGCCGTGAAAAGAATCGCGGCCGGGAAACTCCGGCATGTTGACCGCCGACAGGCATCCGGTCGCCATCACGAAGAAACGGGCATTCCATCGGGAGCCGTCGCTGCAGCGCACGCCCCAGCGTCCTTTCTCCCGGTCCCAGCTGGCAGCTTCGACGCGAGTGTCGAGCTGGATGTCGGGACGCAGCGAGAAGCGGTCGGCGACGTGCTCGAGGTAGCGCAGGATTTCGGCCTGGGGCGCGTAGCGCTGCGACCACTGCCACTCCTGCTGCAGCTCGTCGGAAAACTGGTAGGAGTACTCCATGCTCTCGACGTCGCAGCGGGCGCCGGGATAGCGGTTCCAGTACCATGTGCCGCCGACTCCGCCGCCGGCTTCGAACACGCGCGTGCGAAGGCCTAGGCTGCGAAAGCGGTGCAGCGCGTAGAGACCGGCAAAACCGGCGCCGACGACGACCACGTCGAGCTCGGCAGTGCGGTGGTCGCCTGAGGTCATTGCGTCATTCTCCTGCTGCATGGTGCCGGATCCTCCAGGGATGCAGGATAGTGCGGGATCACGAGCGAATCACTTGCGCCAATGCGGCGGGTAGCTGTTCTGGTACGCAGGGAGCTGGCGCATCCGGTCGCGCCATTCGGCAAGGGCCGGCATCGTTGCTCCGTCGATGCTCGCACCCGCGCGACCGGCGATCTCGACGAAAGGAATCCAGGTCGTGTCGGCCCTGGTCAGGGCCTCTCCCATCACGAAAGGGCCGCCGCGCCCGGTGATGCGGCCGTCGAGGCGCGCAAGCTCACCCCGCACGTCGGAGCGGCGCTCGGCCAGCGTTTTCGGATCGCGTTTGTCCTCGGGAGTGAAGAACGCGATCTGCGCGAGGCCGCGGAACGACTCGGCAAGGTACGTCGTGCACTCCAGCTCCTCGATGCGCGTCCTGGCGCGGGCTTCGGGCGAGGCGGGAAGAAGAGGGCGGGACGGGTACTTCTCTTCGAGGTATTCGAGGATGGCCGCCGATTCGTAGACCACGAGGTCGCCGTCGCGCAGCACCGGCACTTTTCCGTGCGGATTCATCGCGAGGTAGTCGGGTTTCTTCAGGTCTCCCGAGCTGAAGGTCACGAGCACCGGCTCGTACGCGATGCCCTTCTCCTCGAGCGCGATGTGAACGCGCCACGCCCACGGAGAGCCGGACGCGTACCAGAAATGGATCATGCGGTTACCTCCACGCAGCTTTTCCTGGCTGGAGTCGTAGCACCGGAGGCAGCCGTGCCCAAATCCGCCCCGCCGATCCTTCGCCCGGCGCTGCCGGAAACCCGGCAACGATGATTAGAGGCGTGGCGTCGTCACGGCCGGGAGCGTAAGTTCGCACCTCCGCCAAGCGCAGGCTGACGCCGTTCGCTGACGCCGCAAGCAGACCGACGGGATTGTTGCTATTTTCGATCGGCCGAATCCCGGCTCACTACGGGGATCGCCGCCGACGCGAGCTACGACACGATGCCAGACGAAACTCGCGATCCGGTGACGGGTGTCGGAAAAGAGCATCGCGCGAATGTATCCATACGAGGTTCTTCGCCGATGTGGCCGCACCTGGTCATCCTCCTGAGCGTGGGCATTGCGCTCCGTACGACCTATCGAATCGCCAGAAAGATGCTTCTCTTGGGGTCGGTGGAAGGCCATTTCGTCTATGCCTACGGTCATGCCCTGGAGGGACGAGTCTGGTTTCCTTTCCTGATCGTGTTTGCCCCGGCATGCGGACTTGCGTGGCTCACGACGCGAAAGATCGCCACTCGCGAACGGGCATGCGTCCTGGCGTGGTGGGTGGCGGCATTCCCATCTCAACTCGTCCTGCGGGTCCTGGCGTTCGAACCGCTCGAAGCGAGCATTCGAAGCGATAGCTCAAATTCCTTCTACACGCCGACGTTGAGCTCCACGGCCCTGGACTTCCTGGGGAATTTTCAGCGACAGGCCGAAGCGCTTCCGATGCACGCGGCTGCCAACATGCCGGGCAAAGTCCTCCTGTACTATCTGCTGGAAACCATGACTTCCGCACCGCAGGTCATGGGGTACGCGAACATTCTGCTCTCCAACCTTGGCGGGGTTTTCCTTTACTTCATCGTACGCGACCTGTTCGGCGATCGGCGAACGGCGCTTTACTCCTTGATCCTCTACCTTTTCATTCCCGGCAGAACGTATTTTTTTCCACTCGCGAACACGGTTACTCCGACGGTGGTCCTGGCGTGTCTGTTCCTTCACGTCCGTTTTCTCGTTACCGGCCGTTCGATCTATGCGCTTGGTCTCGGTGTCGGCCTTTACGTCATGTTGCTTTTCGACCCGATACCGTTGGCTACCGGACCGATCTTCGTTGCGGCGTTTCTGAACTCGCGACTGCCGACGTGCAACACCCCGGCCGCGGCGATTCGCACGGCTTCGCGCGCCACGCTGCTGGGAGCGGCAGCATTCGTCGCCGTTTACGCGACGGTTCTGGTGAGTACCGGCTTCGATATTGCAGGCTGTTTCTGGACCGTTCTGGCGAACGCACAGGACTTCAACGCGCAAAACAAGCGCGACTACACGCTGTGGGCGATGCGCAATCCCGTCGATTTCTGCATCACTGCCGGCGTTGCGGTAGTCCCGCTCGCGCTCGCTGCCGTTCTCGAAGCAGCGCGTTCACCCGTCCAGCTTCGTGCACTCGCAACGTTCGGCATTGCCACCGTGCTCGCCTTCGTCGCTCTCGATGCGGCGGGTGTGAATCGCGGCGAGGTCATGCGTCTGTGGATCTTCCAGGCGGCATTCTTCGCAGTGCTCGCCGCCTGGACATGTGCGCGCGTACGCGGGTCCCTGACGTTTTATCTGGTGCTCGGCGTGAACATCCTGCAGGCAGCAGTCGGCCTCGACGTCGTTCGATTCCTGTAAACCCGCCGCATCAGATCGCGCAGCTGACGGGCTCGGCGCCGAGAAGCTCGGTCAGCACCGACGGCGATATGGAAACCAGATGCCCGCGCCGTCCTCCGTTGAGGAAGATCCGCGGCAGGTCGAGCACCGTCTTCTCGACGAAAACGCGCATCGATTTTCGCGTCGCGAACGGGGAAGTTCCCCCGACGAGGTAACCGCTGTGGCGCTCGGCGACCTCCGGTTTGCACGGCTCGATCGATTTTACGCCTGCGGCGCGGGCAAGGGACTTGGTGCTGACCTGCCGGTCGCCGTGCATCAGCACGATCAGCGGCTCGCGCGCCTCGTCCTGCATCACCAGCGTCTTGATGACCTCGTGCTCGGGCACGCCGAGCTGCCGCGAAGATTCGGCAGTGCCGCCGCGGTCGACGTAATCGTAGGCATGCTCGCCGAAGGCGACGTCGTGGCGGCGCAGCCACGCGATGGCCGGAGTCTCGCCGAGGTGCCGCGTCTTTTTCGCCACCGCGGCATTGTGCCGTGCGGGGCCAGAGGACGAAACTGCGGGGGCGACGGCGGCAGAGCCGCCTGCGTGCTTCGTCAGTGCGCCGCCGCGAACGGACCGGCAGGAAGCCGCACGGCCACGGGATCACCGTTCCCCGTGTCCACACGGTACGTTGCCCATCGGTACGCGTCCGGGCGCGAGGCGACCATGCGCGACGACTCCCACGACAGAGGTGTCGCCGGCGAATCGTCGAACGAAACGCTCGCGGCAACCGGCTCGAGAGGACGACGATCGAGGTCGGTGACGAAAAGCTCCACGTGCCGGTCGTTCTCGACCACTTCGACGTGCACGTTGCCGGCCATCGCGACGGTTCCGCCGTGGTGGGGCTCGTGATCCATCGAACACGACGTCGAATGTGCGCCGGACTCGCCGAGCCCCGACTGGAAGAACGGCAGCGCAAACAGCAGCAGGCCGATCGCGAGCGTACCGCTTCGCGACAGCATCAGCGACCGCCCGCGCTGTCGCGCGCCAGCCTGGCGGTGCACGCGACGAGGACGATCGTCGCGATGTACACGGGTCCAAGGTCGAAGCGCCAATGGCCCGGCTCGAAGAGCCCGCGCAGCGAGTCGGCGATGTGGACCAGCGCATGGGCGACCGAATAGGCGCTGGCAGCCACCATTGCCGGCAGCCTCAGTTCGCGGCGCCACACCGAGACGACCAGTGCAAGGCCGAGCAGCGTGAAGATGCAGCCGATGTCGCGAACGAAGTGTTCGTTGAGCGGGCCCGACGCCGGCACGTTCGCCGGAAGGTTGAGGTACCAGTGCAGCGGACTGGCGAGCATCCACAGGCCGTTGACGAGATTGCCAATGCCGAACAGCGCGACGACGACGGCCCAGCGCCCGGAAGCCTTGTCGTTCATCCGATCTTCCATCTTACCGTCAGCGAACGGGTTTCGCGTCGCTTGCGCGAGCCGGGATTTCGCAGGCACCGTCGGGGAGCAGGCCGAGCGGCTTGGCCTGGAGATTGAGATAGTTGCCGACGGCATTGAGCCAGGTCAGCTCGACGATCTCGCGCTCAGCGAAGTGGCGCCGCAGATTCTCGAACGTCTCGTCGCTCGCACGCCTGGTCGTGTTCACTTCTTCGATGTACTGGAGGGCAGCTTTTTCGCGAGCGCTGAAACGGTCGCTGGTACGGAACGAAGGCAATGCATCGACGTCGGCGCGCTCGACGGACTTGTGTTGCAGCGCAAGGCGCGTCTCGAGGTCGTCGCAGTAGAGGCAGCCGTTGACCCTGGAGCCGTAGACGCGCGCGAGGCTGCGCAATCTCGCGTCGAGCGAAAGGCCGTACTCCGAAGTGGCCATCAGCAGGATGTGGGCCAGCAGCGTGCGCGGCGCCCTTGCGAAGATGACGCCGACCGGCGCGGTCGAGCCGATCGAGAAGCGGTAGATCAGCGTGGTCAGCCACACCAGCGGGTTCCACGAACGGATCGGTGCCAGGCGCGGGGCGGCGGCTTCGGGCGAAGCCGTACGGGGAATATCTTGAGCGCGAATTGCCGATTCCATCGCAGGCTCCTTTGGCATCTGCGCGCCAAACCGCGCAGATATTGCACTTGCGTGGCAGGCCGGCAGTTGCGGCGGCGCAGACTGCCGGGCCCCGTCCAGCGGGCGCCCGGACGCCGTTTGCGCCGCGCCCTTTCGCAACCATCACGATCGAAGCGCAGCCGAGGTTACTCGTGCCTCGCAGAATTCGTCGCGCGGGCGGCGGCTGTCAAACGATCCAGCCGGCCAGGGTCGAAAGAGGCTGCGGTGCTTCGGGAGCCCACGGACGAGGCAGGTCGAGCTGCGCGGCTTCGTGGTCGAGCAGCCAGCGTTTCGCTTCGAGACCGCCGCCGAAGCCGGTCAGCGTCCCGTTGCTTCCGATGACGCGATGGCAAGGCACGATGATGCCGACGGGATTGGCACCGTTTGCCGCTCCGACTGCACGAACCGCAGCAGGTGAGCCGATCTCGGCGGCAAGCTCTCCGTAGCTTCGCGTCTGGCCGGCCGGAATCGTGCGCAGCGCAGCCCAGACGCGCTGCTGGAACGGCGTGCCCCAGCTTTCGACGTCGATCGGAGCCAGCGCATCGAGGTCGCCGTCAAAGTACGCTCGAAGCCGCGTAGCCACGCCGGCCGGGTCCTTGTGACGGCGCTTTTCGAACTTGGGAAAGCGCCGTTCGAGGTACGCGCATTGCCGCGCGGTAAGCGATCCGAAACTCAGCGCGACGACGCGCTTTTCGTGGACCGCAAGCGTGAGGAGACCGACAGGGGAGGTGAGCTCGCAGTTTTCGAGGATCATGATGCTTTCTCCATCGCCCGCGGCCTGGCCGCCAGGCTGTGCCACAAATAGATCACCGCATAAGAGCGCCACGGCCGCCACGCTTCGGCGCTGCGAAGCACCTGGCGCGCCGGGGCCGCAGGCTCGCTTTCCGACAGCGCGCGGCGCAGTCCGATGTCGCTTTCCAGGAATGCGTCCGGTTCGGCGAGCGCACGCATCGCGATGTAGTTGGCCGTCCACGGTCCCATTCCGGGAATCGCACAGAGGCGCTCGACTGCTTCGTCCAGACCGAGCGCCGCATCGAGCTTGAGCTCGCCGCTGGCAATCGCGACGGCCAGAGTGCGGATGGTCGCGGCGCGAGCGCGCGTCAGGCCGATGCGCGAAAGATCGGCCTCGGCCAGTGCGGCAGCGGAAGGGAAAACATGCGTGAGCGAGCCGCGAGGAGCCGGCAGCGGCGTGCCGAATTCCTCGGCCAGGCGTCGCGCCATCGTCGTCGCTCCGTGCACCGTGATCTGCTGCCCGAGCACTCCGCGCACCGCCATCTCGAATCCGTCCCATGCGCCCGGCACTCGAAGACCGGGCAGCGCAGCGACCAGGCTGCGAAGCGGCTCGGCCTGCGAGAGCTGCTCGGCGATGCGCGGAAAATCGGCGCCGAGGTCGAAAATCCGACGGACCTTTTCGACGACGCCGATCAGGTTGTGGCAATTCGCCAGCTCTACGCGCATCACCAGGTGCGCCGCGTGGTGCGGCGCGTCCTTGCCTGCCGTTCGTCGCGTAGCGCCGGCCGCACGCGGGTCACCGCCGCGGCGCACTTCGATCGTGCCCGCGACGCCGTCGATCGAGATCGTGCGCCGGTACGCGCCGTTTTCGACGCTCTCGACGCCGGGAATCGCGCGGTGCGCGAGGAACTCGAGCATCGCTTCCCATGCCAGCGGCGGACGGTACGGGAGTCGCACGAGAACGCCTGCGTTGGCGGACTCGCCGGTTCTTGTCTTCGGACCGCGAAGCTCGGTGGGCGAGCGTCCGAATGTCGCCTTCAGCGAATGGTTGAACTGCCGGATGCTCGTGAATCCCGACGTCATCGCGATCTCGGATACCGGAAGATCGGTCTGGTCGATCAACGTGCGCGCGAAGTGCACGCGCCTGGCGCGCGCGACGTCGCTCGGAGACGCGCCCAGATGCTGCGCGAACAGGCGCCGCAACTGGCGCTCGCCGATGCCGAGGCGCGCCGCGAAACGCTCGAGGTCTCCATCGTCGTCGAGGCCGCCTTCGCCGATCAACCGCAAGGCGCGCGACACGACGGCCGAGCTGCCGGCCCACGCCGGCGTTCCGGGCGCGGTTTCGGGGCGGCAACGCTTGCAGGGGCGGAACCCGGCTGCCTCAGCCGCGGCCGCGCACGGGTAGAAACGCATGTTTTTCAGTTTCGGCGGGCATACCGGGCACACCGGGCGGCAATAGATTCCGGTGGTCACAACGCCCGTGAAAAAGCGCCCGTCGAAACGGCGGTCCCGGGTGAGGATGGCCTCGTAACAGCGCGACGGGTCGAGATCCATGGGCCTCTTATAGGCCGGACGCCCGCCGATGTCTGGCAATTTCCGGACATGGTCGTCCGGGGCCACGCCGCGTCGTCCGGGGCCGGGGCCGGTCGTCAGCGTCCCTTGGCCAAATACACGTCGCCGCGCAGTCGCAGGAGCGGACGCTCGCCGGCGCGGCACCCGAGCTGCCATAGCAGCGCGTTCGGCGCACTGCCGTGCACGTGAATGCAGCCGCGGTGAATGAAAGCTCGGTGATGCTCATCGCAGACCGCGGTCAGATTCCACGCATCGTCCGGGCCGCCCCTGGAGCGGAACCGGACGTGGTGCGCATGCAGAGGGCCACGGCTTCGGCACGCAGGCACCTGGCAGCGGTGGGAGTCGCGCGCGAATACCGGATTTTCGTGACCGGGCAGCGCCAGCCACGTCAGATACGCGTGTGCGAGAATGCGCTCGAAGCCGCGCCAGCGAGGCTCGACTGCGCGCCGGCAGCCTTCGATCGCATCCTCGACGAGCGCGGCGACGCTCGCCGGCACGACGACGCCGATTCGCGCGGCCACGCGGCGGCCAAAACTTTCGAGGTCGGCTTCCGGACGCGCACGCATCTGGACTTTGGTCTCGTCGACGCGCGAGAGCGCGTCCGTGGTCACGTCGAGATCCAGAGGAGGCGGCGACTGCTGCGAATTGCCACCGATGTCGTCGGCGCGATCAAGCGCCCAGCTCACGTCGGCTTCGAGACGGCGCAGCGTGACGCGTTCGGCTCGCATGATCCACGCGGGCTCATGCTGCGGCGAAATGACCGGCAGAACAGCCGTGGCAGCAAGCCACGTCACGCGGCCTTCGCAGTAGGCCCGCAGCAGCATCGGCGACCGCAACGCGCACTGGCGATCGAGCCGGACGAGCGCCCTCGCTTTACTCCCGCAAACGCCGAGGCGGCTGTCTGCATAGAGGCGCAGATCGGCGAATCCGAGGCGCTGGTGGACAGCGCGATCCGCAATTTTCCGCAGCACCGCACCGAGATCCGCATCGATGCGTTGCATCACCGAGCGGACGCCGCACAGCCGCCGGTCGACCTCGTGCGCATCGACGAGATCGAGATTGAAACGAAAGCTCTCGAGCTCGCGATCGATCGCACGCAAGGTCGGCGGTGCTTCGATCCACGAAAATCCTTCACTGGTTCCATGGACGGCTTCGAACGAGGCAATCAGCGATTCCCTCCGCTCGCATGCAGCGCGCGGCGGGAGAGCCTCGACGGCCGGTGGTTCCCAGACCGGCCAGCTCATGGCTTCGGCTGCGACCGCTTCGGCAACGCGCGAAGCAGGGACGTCGGTCCCGCACACGCGCGAGGCAATGTCGCCGACCATGCGCCAGAGCTTTCGACCGTTGCGCGTGACCTCGATGGTCCAGTGGACCAGCGGGTCGGCAGACTCGCTGACGCTCGGCGCCGTGCCCGCGGCGGCGCCTGGCGACGGGCATACAGCCGGAACTGGGGTCTCACCTGCAGCGACGGCTTCGGCCGATGCGCACGCATCTGGATCAGCGCTCGACTCGCGCACGTGACCTTGCTCGGCCGATTCGTGCGCAGTCGGTGGCGCGTCGGCCGCGAGGGCGCTGCGAGTGTCCTTGACCAGTTCGGCCAGCCGCCGCGTCGTCGACGTGAGCGCGAGTTGCAGCCATTCGCCCTCGCTCGTCGGCAGGGCGACGCCGGCCAGCAGCCGCGCGTGCGTCCAGCGGATCGCGCCGGTCTCGAGAGCCTTGCAGACTGCCGGGAGGCGCTCGAGCGCGTTGACCACGTGCGCATCCGCCTCCAACGACCGAGCGCTCGCGCCGAGACGTTCGGCCGCGTAGTCGGACAGGCGCGTGAATCCGAGCGGCCGCCACAGGCGCCGTTTCAGCAGCGTCGCGACGACGTGTGCCTGAACGAGGCGGCAGCGTGCTTCGCGTGTCGCCAGACGACAGGCGTCGCGGTCGAGCTCATCGGTGCAGGGCGGGGCCGTAACAAGTGGAAACCGCCCGGCGTCGCGATCGACGATGACTCGCGACCCGGCAGTTGGCAGGCGCCGGGGCGGTTCGCATAGGCGCGAAAACGCGAAGGAAGGAGCCAAGGTCATTGGGCGAACGTAACAGGGAATTATCTAGTTGACAAACCAACCCACCATCCCTAGTATGGGGGCATGGACTTCAAGGCGATCCGAAAGCTGACTGAGGACGGGGCACGAGAATATCTGGAAAGCCTGCGCTGGCCGGAAGGCGTGAAGTGCGTTCACTGCGGCGCCTCTGTCGTTGCGAAGCTGGCGGGCAAGGCCACGCGCCCCGGCGTCTACAAGTGCAAGACCAGCGGTTGCCGCAAGCAGTTCACCGTCACGGTCGGTACGATCTTCGAGCGCAGTCACATTCCTCTCAAGACTTGGCTGGAGGCGTTCGCGCTGGTCTGCGCGAGCAAGAAAGGAATCAGCGCGCTCCAGCTACAGCGTATGCTTGGACTCGGTAGCTATCAGAGCGCTTGGCACATGGCCCACCGCATCAGGCACGTCATGGAGGGTGGCGGCGATGTTTTCGGCGGTCCCGGCCAAGACGTGATGTTGGACGAGACCTGGGTAGGTCCCAAGCCCGGCAATCTGCATCGTAACAAGCGCCCCGGAAATAAAGGGGCCAATCTCTACAAGACGCCTGTGGTTGCCCTCATAGAGAAGGGCGGCAGGGCTTTCGCCATGCCCGTTGCGGCCGTTACGCGGGCCAATGTTGAAGCCATCATCAGTAAGCGGGTTTCGCGCAAGTCGCGGCTGCTCACTGACGATGCCAACCGCTACCAGCGCCTTGGGCGGCAATTCGAGGGCGGCCACGAGACCGTTAACCACGGCGATGGCGAGTACGTGCGTGGGACTGGGGCCGATACGATCTCCACTAACGAGATTGAGGCTTTCTTCGCCCTGCTAAAGCGCGGCGTTGTGGGCTCGTTCCACCACGTTTCAAAGGCCCACCTGCACCGATACTGCAACGAGTTTTCGTTCCGCTGGTCGCACAGGAAGATCACGGATGCAGAGCGCACCCGCATCGCGCTGACCCAGATGGTCGGCCGTCGCCTCACCTATCAGCAACCATTGAGGCGGGAGCGAAAGAGCGTCGTCGCCTGAAGCGCCCCAAGCGTCGGCGCAAGCGATAGGCCCTGCATTCACTCTCTGGCCGTGGTACGGTGCCTCGCGATGAAGGCAGGCGCCGGCACCCGGAAACCGAAGGCCACTCCACGCCCGCGGCTGAAACCGATTAGCCTGCACCCCGTGAAGCTCGAAGATGCGCTGCGTGCCGCGCTGAAAACGCCAGCGCCCGATACGAAGTCGCCACCACAAAAGAAGCGGGCGATGTAACGAGGCCGGGTGACGGTTTTATCCGCCTTGCGGCTGCCCGGTCAGCCGGTTGTGTGCATGGATCGAAGCGACGGCCCGTGTTGGCGCACGAGGCCGTCGCGCTTTTTTGTGCGTTCGTTTCTCCGTGGCGGCGGTCGTGCTATAAGACGCACGAAGGCCGTCACCGTCCAGCGGTACATCGCTTCAACCTCCAAGTAGCAGCGAACGGACTTCATAGGGGGGCGCGGTTCACGAGACTGCGCCCCCCTTTTTTCAGGCTGCGGCCGTATCACCTCCATCATCAGGCTCGTCGGCGGCGACGGCCGTCACAGTCTCGTCGCCCTTCTTTCGAGGGCGCTTCTGCTTCTGCTCGTCCTTCAGACCCGGATACCATTCACGCAGGCCCCAGGCTCCGCTGGGCACGCGATGGAACACCACTGAGTTCTTTGCCAGTGAGATTGCGACGCCGCGCCTGGCGTCCACGTCGTCGCCCTCGAAGGCGAAGCCTCCTCGCTTAAGGAGCGTGAAGATCTCGTCGATCTCGGCTGCGCCAAGGCCGGCCGACTTACGCATCATCAGGATTTCTCGAACGACGGTGGCAAGCGGTTGCCCGTAGAACTGATCGCTGCGAATCGCGCTGATCGAGGCGATTGTTGCCTCGCCAACGTCCGCATAGGGCTCCGGACGATGCAGGCGGGCGGACAGCTTGTTGATCATCTTCTTCGTATCGATGACCGACTGCTCTTCCTTTCTGAGCTGTTCGAGGAGTTCGTCGATTGCCGATTCAAGTCCACTAGCCATAGCGTCAACCTCCAAGTTGATGCCATTCAAGTAGACCATCCGGCGCGTCTGGGCAAATGGATTATCGGAATTCAAGATGCGCGGGCGCAAGACCCGCAGGGACGGTCATTGGATGGTCACATTCAATAGCCTGATTTTGCTGGTAATTCAGTGCAGAATTTTCTTTGCAGCACTTGACGTTGGGGGTTTAAACGCCGCACGGTCGGCGACCGGCAAGGGGCGAATGGTTTAGGCCCGTATATCGATGGTGGATTGTTAGTCCGCGAATCTACAGCGAAAATGAGATATCCCCACCACCCTGTGGACAACTCGTAGGCTGCTATGGCTTGTGGGATGGTTCGTTAACCAGATAATTCCCACGTAACACGAAAACGCGGGGGGTGGCAATCACATTGCAGTCATATTCCCTGGGTTCTCATGCAGGGGCTCAGGGCGCGGATTGGCTGCCCATCGCTCAATCTCGTGCCGGCGGACTCCCGGCAACGTGGGCGCGTTGTCTGAACTCTATGCGCCGTGCTCGGCGACGTCAGCCTGCGCGCCGGTGTGTTCATCCGGGCGACTGATCGTCAGGGACTCGAACGGATCTGTCGGTACATGGCCGTCCCGCAGTGGCATCCGAACGCCTCGGACAACTCGCCGACGGCAGGCTTCTCTCTCGGCTGGACACCGCCGGCGCGATGGCAGCTCGGCCATCGTGCTGGAGCCCCGCGAGCTTCTGGCGCGGCTGGCGGCGCAGGTTACGACGCCCGGAGGCCACCGGGTTCGCTACCATGGTGTGCTCGCGCCGGCTTCCGCATGGCGGCCGTACGTCGTGCCGGCAAGCGACCAGACCGGGGACAGTAGCCACTGCAATCGCGGCGGCGCGAACGTGCCGCGGTGGAAACGGACGGCGTGGAGCGAGTTGTTGCGCCGCGTGTTCGCGGTGGACGCGCTCATTTGCGACCACTGCAGCGGCCAAATGAGAGTGATGGCGACGATCCGATAGTCGAAAGCTGTTTCGCGCTTTCTCGATGCCGTGGCTGCGGGCGGCTCACCGCCGGGGCAGCAGACGGACGATCCTGTCGGATCGTCGAAGAGCTTCCGAGCTACCGGTATGGCGACGATCGCTCCCGGCGTCGCGACGGACGGGCGTGTCCGTGGATCGACGCCGACGATCCGCGAACCTTGTTTTGGCCCGTGCGTCCCGGCAGCCTCGAGAGTACCGACCGAAAGGAACAAAAGGGCAAGCGAGCAACCTGCTCCGGGACCTCGTCTCAAATCGATCGTCGAAAGCAGGACGCGCGCATCGGTCGACTCCGTCGGACGGAGCGCGCTGTTGCGCGAGACAAGTCGCCGAGTTTCTAAGCCACGACCGGGAACTGGCGGCTACGAGTTCGACTCTTGTCGGGAGCGCAGTTCTTTCCCCCGCCGCAGCTCGACGCGACAGCCGTCACGCAGAAAAAATCACAGTTTCACGCGAAAATGCTCTCGCGGACCACAGACGAAATCCGTATGATCGCCCGCAATTCACCACTGAACCGCACGCTCTCGTTCGTTTCCCCGCAATTCACAATCCGAGGTCGCCCTTCGGGCCTCTCCATCGTCCGGTGTCGGAGTTCACCATTCCCATGGCGTTCTTCCCGTCCATCAAAAAGGCCAACCTGGCGTTCTTCCTCGTGTTCCTGCCGGCGCTGCTCGCGTCGTGCGGGGGCGACTATGCGGCGGGAAGCTCGGCGCCGCCGCGACCGCAAGCCGCCGTATCCAGCGCCGCGCCGCCGCAATCGCAACCTTCAGCGGTAGTCGCGACGCCAAACGCGATCCACGTCGAGCTGGCGCCCTTCGACCGCTACCCCTCGGGCGACAAGTTCCCGCTTGTGTTCCGGTTCACTGCGCCGGCGGCTCCGTCCGACCGCACCGCCGAGGCCAACTTCGCCCAGCTTCGGGTGACACCTGCCGCATATGGCGAGTGGCGCTGGATGTCGGACTCCGAGCTCGAGTTCGAACCAAGGGAAGCCTGGCACCCCGGCGAAGAGATCGAGATTTCGCTTCAGGGGCTGGTCACTTCCGACGGCACGCAGGCGGCGGGTCCGCCGGTCGCGCCGGAGACGTTCCACGTGACACTGCCGCCGGCGACGGTCAGCCTGGGAAGCTGCGAGTTCAGCATCCACAACCGCGCGCCGCTGGTGCAGTACCCTGTCGTTCGCCTCCGGTTCAACTATCCTCCCGACCTGAAGTCTTCCGCGGCGTTCGTCCACCTCACGCTGAAGAAGGGCCAGGGCGAGGAGACGCTGCAGACGACGACGTCCTCGTCGTACGAAACGACGATGGAGATCGTCGGTCCGTACCTGTTCCGGCCGGAGCAGCCGAGCGAGATTCGCTTCAAGCTGGACAAGGGACTGCCGTTCGTCGGAGGCGGGACTCTCGAGAAGGGGATCGAGTGCGTGCTGGCTGCCGATCCGGACGGCTGGGACAAGATCGCCGAGTCGATGAAGCCGGCGGCCCCGGTACCGCCGCTCGTCGTCATTGAGGCCGAGGGCCCGCAGCATCCGATCGGCATGAACAGCGATGCTCGGGAACCGCTGGTCGTCCGCTTCCGCAAGGCCTTCAGCCAGGCCTGGGAGACCGCCTACGTGGCGCACGGCAAGCCGAAGGGGATCACTCTCGACAAGGGACTGACGCTCGACCCGCCGATCCCCGGCGTCTGGAAGACGGACGCGACCGACGACAAGGCGATCGACTTCGTGCCGGCCGCGCCGTGGCCGATCGGCCTTCCGGTCCGCATCGCGGTCGACCAGAACGCGTTTCCCGACGTGAAGCTCAAGGATGCGAGCAGTGTTTTCCAGACGCCGGCGCTGTCGGTGAGCATCACCCAAGCCGAGCTTTACACCGACCCGCAGGATCCGTCGATTCGCCAGGTAGTCGCCACGCTGGAGTTTTCGCACGCCCCCAAACCCGGTGAGATCGAGCGCCAGATGTCTGTCCGAATGCGCGTCGAGCCGCAAAAAGACTTCGCTGCGGCAAGGACGCTCGGGTTTTCGGTGGCTCCCGACCCGAAGCAGCCCCTTCTCTTCTATATAAGGAGCGACAGCTTCGATCTGCCCGAGGAACCTGCCGAAGCGCGGTTCGAGCTGGCCGCGGGAGTGTCGGCGGCCCAGGGTGGTGCACCCACCAAGAGCGTCGCTGTCACGCAGCTCAGGATCCCGTCGCGGCGCGAGATCTTCCGCATCGCTTCGACGTCGCTCTCGGTCGTCAAGAAGAACGAGGAGAGCCTGCAGCGCGTCGTCACGGTCGAGGTTACCGAGCCGACGGCACCCGAGGATCTGCAGCGCGCGCTGGAGATGTACGTGCTGCCCGACTGCGCTGACGAGCAGTTCCGCAAACTCTGCCGCGAGCAGGGGCAGTTCGGCGACGAGAGCCTGGTGACCGAGGACGTCCTGCGGCAGTCGATGCCGATCGCCGTTTCGGCCGTTCCCCGTGACGAAGCCACGTTGCCGCGGACGTTCTCGTTCTCGTTCGACGCTCCCGGCAAGCGCGAGGTTTTCTTGCGGGTCAAGCAGGGTCTCCAGTCCCAGACTCGGTTCCAGCTGGCCCGGGAGTACCGGTCGGTCCAATTCGTCCAGCCCTTCCCGCGCGACTTGAGGATCATGCACGACGGTGCGCTGCTAAGCCTGTCGGGGTCGCGCCAGCTCGGCGTTTCGCTGCGCGGGGTGCCCAAGGTCGAGTACGAGCTGGCGCGCATTCTGCCGCACGACGTTCCCCATCTGATCACCGTGACCTCGGGCACGTTCGCCAAGCCCAGCTTCAACTCGTACCAGATCGGGCTCGACCAGCTCGCCGAGCGTTTCAACTATACCGAGTCGTTCCCGGTCGAGCAGACCGGCAAGACGTACTACTCCAGCGTGGACTTCGGGCGCTTCCTTTCCGTGGGGACTGCACCGCACGGCCTGTTCGTGCTGACGGTCAGGGAGAAGAAGGACGAACCGGCCGACAAGTCGGCGAGCGACGAGGACGTCGGCGATGAGGGCACGGACGATTCCGCGGCCGACTGCGGTGAAGACGATGAGGGCTGCGGGGGGTACACCGGGCACGGCCGCGGCGAGGACAGTGAGAGATATTCGGGCTCATCGAGCGCGATGTCCGACCAGCGCCTGGTGCTGCTCACGGATCTCGGGCTGCTCGTCAAGGACACCCTGGCAGGAGAGCATACGGTCTTCGTGATGTCCTTCCGCAGCGGTGAGCCGGTGGCGGGGGCCACCGTCAAGCTTCTCGGCCAGAACGGCGCGCCGGTTTTCACCGCCACCAGCGATCCCGACGGGCAAGTTCACTTCCCGAGCACCCGCGACCTGAAAAAGGAAAAAGTTCCACTCGTCTACGTGGTGGAGAAGGGCGACGACTACTCGTTTCTTCCATTTGGCCGCAACGACCGCCAGCTCAACTTCTCGCGCTTCGAGACCGGAGGAGTGTTCAACAAGGAGGAGGCAGAAGGGCTGCGCGCTCTGGTATTCTCCGATCGCGGTATTTATCGACCGGGAGAGGAGTCACGCTTCGGTATCATCGTGCGCCGCCGCAACCTGGACGCGGCGGGCTCCGACCTGCCGCTGGAGATCAGCCTGCGCGATCCCCGCGGCGTCGAGATCCTGCGCAGGAAGTTCGCGCTCACCGACTACGGATTCGAGGACTTCCGCTGGAGTACCGAGGGCGCACTGACGGGAACGTATTCGCTCGCCGTCTACCTCGTGCGCGGCAAGGAAGAGGACAAGCACTCACTGCTCGGCTCGACGTCGTTTCGGGTTGACGAATTTCAGCCCGACAAGCTCGGCGTGAGCTCGCGCTACATCGAGGACCGGCCGGGGTTGGTGGCGCCGGGCTGGGTGTCGCCGCAAGGCAAGTTCGAGGTCAAGGTGCAGAATCTCTTCGGGACGCCGGCCGTCGCGAACAACGTCAAGGGAACCATGCTGGTTCGCCGGTGGGACGGAACGTTCCCGGCGTTTCCGCAGTACGACTTCTACTCGCGCGAGAGCATTTCGGAGCTTCCCACCCAGAACGAGGACCTCGGAGAGCTCGCGACGGGCAGCGACGGGCTGGTGCATTTCGTGCCGGATCTCACGCGTTTTTCCGAGCAGGCATTCCGCCTGCAGTTTGCCGCCGAGGCTTTCGAGAAGGGCTCCGGCCGCTCGGTAGTAAGCACGGCCGAGGAGCTCGTATCGTCGGCAGCTCACTTCGTCGGCTTCAAGGCCGACGGCAGTCTCGATTTCATCGCAAAGGGCGCCGGGCGAAAGGTCTCGCTGATCGCGGTCGGCGCGGACCTGAAGGCGACCGATCTTGCGGGAGCCAGGCTGAGGCTCGAGCAGACCACGAAGATCTCGGCGCTGGTCAAGCTTCCCAACGGAACGCTGGAGTATCAGCTCACGCCGAAGGTCACGACGGCCTGGGAAGGCACGGTCGACGTAGCGACCGCCGGCACCGACTTCGCGCTGAAGACCGACGAGCCCGGGGACTACCGGCTGCGTCTTTCGGATCCGTCCGGTACGGAGCTGGCCGTCGTGCACTATCTGGTGCACGGCGAGGGCAACACGACCTTCATGGCCGACCGGTCGGCCGAGGTCGGGATCCGATTGAGCAAGTCGTCGGCCGAGCCGGACGAAGAGATCGAGGTCTCGATCGACACTCCGTATGTCGGCGCGGGGCTCCTGACGATCGAACGCGACAAGGTCTACGCTGCCAAGTGGTTCAAGACCGACACGCTCTCGTCCGTTCAGCGCATCCGGGTTCCCCGGGGCATCGTCGGAAACGCCTACGTTAGCGTGGCGTTCGTCCGATCGCTCGACTCGCGTGACATCTTCGCGCCGCCGCTCAGCTACGGTGTCCAGCCGTTCTCGATTGCGCGCTCTGAGTACACGACGTCGATCGACCTTGACGTTCCGCCTGCGGCAAAACCTGGCCGCGACCTGGAGGTCGGCTACAAGACGAGCAATGTCGGCCGCGTGCTCGTCTACGCGGTGGACGAAGGCATCCTCCAGTTCGCGCGCTACAAGAACCCGCAGCCGGTCTCCAGCTTCGTGCCCAAGCGGGCGCTGGAGGTAAGCACCTACCAGATCCTCGACCTGCTGCTGCCCGACCACAAGATCGTCGAGGAGCTTTCGTCCGCGGGCGGAGACGAGGACGTCGGCCTCGGCAAGTTCAAGAATCCGTTTGCACGAAAGAAGCGGCAGCCGATGGCGTTCTGGTCGGGAATCCTGCCCGAAGGCTCCGAGGGAACGGTGAAGATCCCGATTCCGGAGGATTTCAACGGGACCGTGCGCGTGATCGCGGTGCAGGTCGGCGCGGGCAAGCTCGGCGTCGCCAGCGCCCAGACCATCGCCCAGCACGACTTCGTCATCGATCCCCAGGCGCCGTACTTCGTCTCGCCGGGCGATGAGTTCGAAGTAGGCGCGACGGTGGCCAACACGGTCAAAGGCTCCGGCAAGGACGTCAAGGTGGACCTATCGGTCACGCCGTCGGCGGGATTCGAGATCGTCGACAAGAAAAGTGTGCAGCTCGTCATTCCGGAAGGCGAGGACCGCTCCTTCCGCTTGCGGCTGCGTGCAAGGGACGTTCTCGGACCCCAGGATTTTCGTATCGAGGCGACCGGACTCGACCGCAAGGAGTCCGCGACCGAGACGATCAGCCTGCGCCCGCCGCAGCCGCTGAGGACCTCGCTGCAGAGCGGGATCTACCGGCCGGACAAGGACGGCGACAATGCGGAGAAGTCGATCGGCGCTCTTCGCCCGCTGTATCCGGATCTGCGCGACGTCTCGGCGTCGATCTCTTCTTCGCCGCTCACCGTTGGCCAGGGACTGGTCACCTATCTCAAGAACTATCCGTACGGCTGCACCGAGCAGCTCGTCAGCACCGCCTTTCCCGCCGTGCTCTACGGCACGGATCCGGAGCTCGGCCTCAACTCGAAGGACGTCGAGCGCCTTACCAGGCGTGCGTTCCAGGCGCTGAGCGCGCGCCAGCGCGCCGACGGTTCGTTCGGACTGTGGGACGCGACATCCCGGTCGGACGAGTTGTTCTCGGTGTACGCCGTCCACCTGCTGCTCGAAGCCAAGCAGCGATCTCTGGAAGTTCCGGAAGCGGTTCTCGCGCGGGGCAAGGACTGGCTGACAACGCTCGGCCAGACCACGTCGTACCAGCCTTACGAACAACTCGCCCAGTGCTATGCGCTCTACCTGCGGGCCCGCGCCGGAGAGCGCGTGACCACGCAAGCCCAGGCCATGGTGTCGGAGCTGGATCGCCAATGGCAGGCGGCCTGGCGGGACACGAGCATGGCAATGTTCCTGGCCGCGACGTTCCGGCAGCTTCAGATGGACACGCAGGCCAATGCTCTGCTCAAGAAGCCGGGACAGGTCTGGAATCGGCCGAACTTCCCGTGGCCGCTCTCCGATCCCGCGGTGCACGCGTCCATTTACGCCTGGCTGTCCTCGAAGCATTTCGACAAGGACAGCTGGCTGTCTCCGCTCGACACCATGCTCGGCGTCAGCGCGATGATCGACGACGGGAGCTTTACGTCGTTCTCGAGCTCGTTCGCGCTGCTGGGCCTGTCGGCGACGGGGGAGGCTCTCAGCCAGACCCAGCGTGAACAGTTGAAGATTCAGGCCCGCAGTGCCACCGGTGCGACGGCTCTGCCACTGTCCGGCCAGAGAATCCTCAAGGTGGACGTGCCGGCGGAGACGACCGAGCTGCGCTACGGTGGCCAGAGCGGGCAGATGTACTTCTTCGGCCTCGCCCAGACGGGGTTCGACCGGGTCGCTGCCGAACCGTTCGAAAACGGGCTCACGATCGAGCGCGAGCTGCGTGACGACAAGGGAGAGAAGAAGGACGCATTCGACCTGCAGGACAAGCTTGAGGTCACCCTCTTCCTGAAGGGGTCGGAATTTCTTTCGCAGATGGCGGTGCTGGAGCTGATCCCGGGCGGCTTCGAGATCGATCTCGGCGAAGACGGACTGGCCGCGAGAAAGTCGCTGCGCCCCGGGCCGAATTCGTGGGAGCCCGAATTCATCGACGTGCAGGAAGACAGGATCGTCTTCTTTGGCGACGTTCCGAAGGAGACGGCGACGTTCACCTACCGGCTGAAGCCGCTCAGTCGCGGCAAGTACACGTTTGCGGCCCCGTACGCCGAGGGAATGTACGATCCAACCAAGAGGTTCCTCGGGCGATCAAGCGTGGTGGAGGTGCGGTGACGTTGCCCCGCCACAGGTGGGAACGTCTGGCGAGACGCGTCGGCACGGTTCTGCTCGTCGTCGCTGCGGTCGTCACGGTCGCGTGGCTGGCTCTTGCGCTGGTCGCACCGCCGGCTCTCAACGCTTCCCGTCCGGCTTCGAAGGTATTGTTCGACAGCCGCGGACAGCTGTTGTCGCTCGCGCTGTCGTCGGACGAGCGCTACCGCGTCCCGGTCCCGTACGAGGAGATTTCGCCGGAATTCGTGCGCGCGACGCTGCTCTATGAAGACAAGCATTTTCTGAGCCATTTTGGCGTCAATCCGTTCTCGCTCGCACGCGGCGCGCTGATGTCGGCGTTCGTCCCGAAGCGGCCGATCGGCGGCTCTACGATCACGATGCAGCTCGCGCGGATGGAGCTCGGTCTGAGCACGCGAAGCATCCGGGGCAAGCTCGAGCAGATCTTCTGGGCGCTGGTGCTCGAACGTCACTACGGCAAGCGGCAGATCCTCGAGGCATACCTCAACGAAGCTCCCTACGGCGCGAACATCGAAGGCATCGGTGCGGCAAGCCTCGTCTATTTTCGCAAGTCCGCCGGGCATCTCTCGGCCGGCGAGGCGGTGACGCTCGCGGTGCTGCCGCAGAATCCCAGCCTGCGCTGGAGAGCTTCCGGCGCCGGCGATCTCGACTCAGCCAGGCGGATGCTGCTCGCGCGGCTGGCGAAGGACGGGACGACCGGCGTGGTCCCGGCGGAGTTCGTTCACACGTCGGCCGAGATCCCGGCCCGCGCACCGCATTTCCTGCAGCGAGCGGGCGAGCTGTTCCGAGGGCGCAACCAGTTCGCGAGCACCATCGACGGCGATCTTCAGCGCGACACGGAGGAGGTGTTGCGGTCATCGCTGGAGGGATACGCGGATCTGGGTGTCCGCAACGGAACGGTTCTCATCGCGGAGCTTCCGGACATGAAAGTCCGTGCGTACGTGGGATCGGCTAGCTATCTCGACCCGGAGATTTCCGGCTTCGTCAACGGCCTGGCGGCGCCGCGTTCTCCCGGGTCGCTGCTCAAGCCGTTTCTGTACGGGCTGGCCATCGACCAGGGCATCATCGCGCCCGAAACCATGCTTCGCGACGTCCCGATCCGGCTGTCCTCGTATGTGCCGGAAAATTTCGAGCACAACTTCCTTGGGCCCATTCCCGCGAGCGAGGCGCTCGTGCGCAGCAGGAACATCCCCGCCCTCGAGTTGTTCCGCACGCTTGCTCCCGGCTCGTTGTACCGCCTTCTCGGCGATGGGGGAGTGACGGGGCTGAAGGCCGAGGAGTACTACGGTATCGCGCTGGTCCTCGGCGGGCTCGGCACGACACCGGAAGAGATCGTCCAGCTCTACGGGATCTTCGGCAACGGTGGCATGATGCGGCCTCTGCGGTTCCTGGAGGACGCGTCGCCCGTTGGTGCGGGCAAACGGTTGCTTTCTCCCGAAGCGGCTTTTCTCGTCCGGGACATGCTGTCACGCAATCCGCCCGCTCTCGGCAGATTCCGGGACCAGCACATTCCATGGAAAACGGGGACCTCCTACGGATCCCGCGATGCGTGGGCGGTCGGGCTCGTCGGCACGGATGTCGTCGCTGTCTGGCTCGGAGAATTCGACGGGAAGCCGAATCCGAACCTCGTGGGCCGTGACCTTGCCGGGCCAATATTCTTCTCGCTCGTGGACCGGTTGAGGATACACGGCATCGTCCCGGTTGCTGCGGATCCCGCCGGCCTGAACGTGAAGAAGGTGGAAGTGTGCGCGCTGTCGGGAGCACTGCCGGGTCCCGACTGTCCGCACCGCAAGGAGAGCTGGTTCATTCCGGGAGTCTCGCCGATCGCAGTCTGCGACATCCACCGCGAGGTCGAGGTGGACGATGCAAGCGGGCTGCGCGTCTGTCCGGGCGAGCACGGCGGAAGCGAGCGTGTCTACGAATTCTGGGACAGCGCGATGCAGAAGGTGTTCGCCCAGGCGGGACTGCGCCGGGCGAGCGTGCCCGCCTACGAGCCGCGCTGTGGAATCCCGGCGTCGGACTCCGGAGAGATCCGGATCGTCAGTCCTGAGGACCACGTGGAGTATCGGCTGGAGCCTCACCGCGGCCTGGAGCTGGAACTCCTTGCC
>DASXOZ010000048.1 GCA_036493895.1 Candidatus Binatia bacterium
TTGCAGGAAGCCTGGCATTTGAATCAGTGGGAGATTGCTCCCCTGATTGCCTTTGCCCAAGATCTGCTCGTGCGGCGTGCTGCCATCGTTCCTACATTCATGCGTTCACTTTGCCAGTGGCTGCCTTCGTTCGATCATGGCCGCAACTCAGAACCCCTCCTACGAGCAACCCTCGTCCAAATCGAAGAGCATCCAACCACAGATCCGCTTGACCTGACGACCACGCTGTCCAACTTGGCTTGGGCTCTTCAATGCCTCGGTCGGTTTTCCGAGGCCGAAGAATACCTACGCCGCGCCTTGGAACTTGACGAAAGTGCCAAGGGACCTGATGAAGGGGCATTGGCGATAAGGTGCAACCAGCTTGCCGGCTGCCTGTCGTCTCTCGGCCGGCCGGCCGACGCCGAGTGCTACGCAAGGCGCGCACTTGAACACAGCGAGAGAGAATACGGCCCGAACCGCTACGAGACGCTCGTGTGCGTCGGCTGGGTTGCCGCATTTGCGTGGAACAGAGGGAATCTTACCGATGGCGAAGCCCTATTTCGACGCGAGTTCGACGGTTTAGAGAAGCTGTTTGGATTCGATCACCCAGCCACACTGCGAGCGGCAATCGTGTTCTCAAAAATACTGGACGACCAAGGAGATTCACGGGGGGCGGAATCCCTTTGTCGGCGAGCTGTGGAAAGCGAAAAGCGGATCTTTGGACCGGAGCATTCCATAACTCTTGGGGGGATTTCCACTCTGGGCGTCTTGCTACGCCGTAAAGGCGACTACACAGACGCAGAGACAATGCTGCGGCACGTTTTGGAGTGCCGTGACCGCACCCGGGGACCGGAGCATCCTGCCACGTTAGAGAGCGTTGACCACCTTGCCGTCCTGTTGACGAAGAAAGGCGACTACACGAGTGCCGAGAGGTTGTTTCGGCGTGCCTTGGACGGGCGTGAACGAGTATTCGGGCCCGAGCACCCCGAGAGCTACGACACCACGGCGCACCTAGCTGAACTGCTGCGTGAGAAAGGCGACTATGTAGGTGCGGAACCACTCTGCCGTCGGGTGCTCGAAGCTCGCGAGCGCGCTGTGGGGCCAGAACATCCCAGCACGCAGATTGCCATGGTCAATCTGGCCGTGTTGCTGACCAAGAAAGGGGAATACGCAAGCGCTGAACCGTTGTTTCAGCGGGCCCTAGAGGGCCGCAAGCGCCTTCTCGGACCGGAGCATCGCGGCACACAGTGGGTGATGGAGAAGTGGGCTGAAATATTGGTCGAGCGCGGTGACTACGCCGGTGCAGAGCCGTTGTACCGACAAGTGATGGAAACCAGAGAGCGGATACTAGGGAAGGAACATCCTTTGACTGTAGAGAGTGCGAAGGAGCTGGCAGGAGTTTTGGAGGCCGTAGGTCGTTTTGACGAAGCCGCACCTTTGCTCGAGCGAGTCTTGGATGTGCAGGAGCGGATGCTCGGCGAAGAGCATTCCGATACGCTGATCAGAATGAACAACTTGGCCTTCTCGCTGGGTAGGAAGGGGGACTACATGGCCGCTGAGCCAGTCTTCCGCCGGGTGCTGGCTACCCGCGAGCGGGTGCTGGGGCCGGAGCATCCTCAAACACTAGGAAGCGTGAACAGCTTGGCCTTATTCCTGGAGCGGAAAGGGGACTATGTGGCCGCCGAGCCACTCCTCCGGCGGGCACTCGAGGCCCGCGAGCGGGTGCTGGGGTGGGAGCATCCTGACACGCTTGCTAGCGGGACTAGCTACAGCGCAACCTTACGCAAGCGCGGCCGCGCTGAGCCGGCTGAAATGATTGACCGAAGAGTGGTAGCGACGACCGCGAATCTACTTGGGGACATCCATCCGCGTACTATTCACAGCCGGAACAATCTGGTCCTTACCCTCGTCATGCTCGGCAAGCTGGAGGAAGCCCGACATATACTCGCGACGAACTGGCGTCTGAATGCTCCACTGCACGCGAACACTACACCGCGCGTCGCGTTCCTTCGCCACATCGCCACCCTGCTCGAATCGCAACCGGACACTCCCTTCCTCGGCGAGCTCAAAACCCTCCTAATCGGCCTGGAACTTCCGATGTCTAGCGACGTGGCCGTCCCGTGGGACATCGCCTACTTCGTCGAATACCTGCGTCCGAAGCTTCCCGTGGGCGCTCCGGAATTCCTCACCGCCCTCGTCGCTGCGCAGAACGATCGCGCGAAGCTGCCGGAACTCGACCACTTCACCGAATGGCGTGACCAGGCACCACTTCCGCTCGAAACTCCTTGGCCAGAAACCTGATTCAGCAGCACCTTCCATGACATGCAGGCGGAGCGGGTCATCCCATAGTGTGCCAAAGCTCGGCCGACTGAAACATGAGGAACAAGGTCGCCCGAGCCTCGGCGGTGCGGCCTCGTTAACCGACTCCCAGAGTTCGTAACCGATACGAATGTCCTGGAGGACGGTGAGTCGCTGACACGCCAAGCGGCTCGCCTCCAAACCCGTGACCGGAGCCGAACAGGCCCGTCCGCTTAGAAACTATGGGGCTACGTGCCCATTTCGCGACGTAAGTCTGCTCACTGGTACCGAGGTGGTGACTCGAACGGTAGGCTCTCGAGAAAGGGGGCTACGGCGGGGGTTTCTTCGCGAACAGTCCGCATACAACCCGGCTTCAACGAACCGGCGCGGGGCGCTACCCTGCGCGGCATGGGCTCCAATCTCGTCAGCTTGGTTCGCCGGGCGGTGAAGGAGTTGGAGGGTCGCATGCGCCATATGGAGCTCACCGCGGCTCGGCGATACATCGCCAGATGGCGACACCATGACGACGTATGGGCGGACTTCCGCAAGCCGATCACGCGGTCGGCGACAGGTCCGGAGACCTGATCGTGGAGGTGATCCTGGGGCGGAAGCCGAGGGGCCGCTCGACCTGCGCGTATGTCTTCTACCGCTGCCAGTGCCTGAAGCACTGAGCCCGCGGCCCACCGCGCTGGCCGACAATCTTCGCGCGGGGGCCGTCATTCGCCGTAGACGGGAGGAGACAAGAGGAAAACCCATCTCGGAAATTGCGGGGTCATTTATTCGCGTCCTTTCTCGCCACGCAGGGCCGCACCACAGCACGCCCGAGGAGGGGCAACGCTGGTAGTATCCAAACTAGGTCTTGGAGGACGGTGAGTCGCTGTCACGCCAAGCGGCTCGCCTCCAAACCCGTGACCCGAGCCGATCAGGCCCGTACGCTTAGAAAGTATGGGGCTATGTGCCCATTTCGCGACCTAAGTCTGCCGACTGGTACCGAGGTGGTGACTCGAACGGAGGCCTCTCGAGAAGGGGAGCTACGGCGGGAGTTTCTTCGGGATCTCTCCACTCACTAACCCGCTTCAACGAACGGGCGCTGGGGCGCTACCTTGCCAAGCATGAGCTCCAAACTGGTCAGCTTGGTTCGCCGGGGCATAAAGGAATCTCTGGGTCACATTCGGCGTATGGAACTCGCTGCGGCTCGCCGGCACGTTGCTGATTGGCGCCACCATGACGACGTATGGGCGGACTTCCGAAAGCCCATCGCGGTCGGGGACAGGTACGGCGACCTTACCGTGGAGGCCATCCTCGGGCGGAAGCCGGGGAGTCGCTCGACCTGTGTCTACGTACTTTGCCGATGTCGGTGTCGGGGAAGCTGGAGCCCGGGCTGGCGCATCGTCCGGGCCGACAATCTGCGGGCGGGCGCCACCACCAGTTGCGGGTGCTTCAAGAGTCACAAACAAGGCGATTTAGGCTGGCCCGGCCCAGGCACGGCTCACCGGGGACGGTATCGAACCTACATCGTGAAAGAGGGGGACGTACTGACGGGCCAGGCGGCCCTGGCGGAGCTGCTTTGGCCCGCGTTGGAGCGGGGGCCGGGGGCTGAGGGCAGGGCTGCCAGGACCGGTTCCGGACCACCGAAGCCCTCGCGCGCGAGAGACTCGGGCCGTCGAAAGAGGACGGGACGGTGTTGAGCGGGGTGGGAATGTCTACGAGGCATCCCGCACCGATCGCTACCGCTGCAGGAGCTCGCGGACCGCGCGATCGAAGTTCTTGTTCAGTAGTGCTTCCGGTGGCGGGTTCCCGTTGATGAACTGCCGGCGACTCTGCGCCTGGTAGCTAATCGCGTTCACGGTGGTGTCAGTCGCCACGTCTCGCAGGGCGAGCTGCACGCTGACGCGATCCGGCATCATCGACCACTTCGAGTTTCGGTCTTCCCAGCCGAGGATGGTCGGTACGATCAGGTACCGTGCGTGGTCCGCCCGGGACAATCCCAGCGCCTCCGACAGATTCGAGGTAGAGACGAGAGCGACGTCGACGAAGTTACCCTGCAGGGCCTGGACAACCCGTGCGGCAAGATTGCGGCCCGAGCCGCCGTAGACGTGCCCCTCCAGGCTTCCGTCCGTGGCCTCCATGACGCGAATTCGGTCTGTGGCAGAGGCCGCGATCGCACCCGGCGCTACCGGTGACCTCGTGACGTTGTAGGCGCCGCATCCGGTCGCGGCGAGGAAAGCCAGGGCAATGTAAGCCGCACGCATAGGTGCCTCCTTCCAGCCAGGCGAAGCCGGCAGTTCGAGCCAGCCCCCGATCAGAGCGGCGAAGCCGGCTGGTAGTCTGGTCCACGTGTCGGGGTGAGGGAACTCCGGCAATGTGCTCGCGGCCGGAGACCGCCTCTCGGTGACTGTCTGGCCGGGAGGGCCTTAAGGCATTGCAGGCCTTAGGGCCGTGCGAATACAACACTTCGCGTTAGCAAGGCGTCACTCTTGAATCACAACGCCACGAATCACTTCCCTTCCCAACACCACCCAGCACAACATCACACATCGCACCACTACGCAGCGAAGCACACCACACCTTGGCCATGCCTCAACCCTTGGTCCCTTCTGCGTTTTCTTCTGACTCGTTGGACAAGACTACTCCCGACGCCGGGCTGAGGATCGCGCATACCCTGGAGTATGGTGGACAGGGCAACTCCTGGTGATCCAACGTGACGTCGACGATCCGGACCACGGCTATTCGGCCAGGAAACTCGGTAACCGGGAATCGATCATATCGCGGCGGATTCTGACCCGTCAGTCGAAACCAGTCGCGAGCAAGATCGGATTTCCGCTTGATGGAAACGTGGTCTCCGACCTTCGCTGGATAGTACCTCGGGATGATCGCGGCGAGCGGGTCATCGTAGCCCGGGAGTACCTTGGCGAGTTCGGACTGATCGTGACGCCAGCGCGGTGTGCCACGCATGTAAGGTCCCGCCAATAACTTCCACAGGACGACGAATCGCCCGCCGAACGCTGGGCTGGAAAAGTAGCTGACACACTGGGCAACCCAGTCCCCCTCATCGACACGCCATTCCCTCTCTTCGAAGACGGCCCGATACGCGTCGGGGTTCATCGCGACCTCGTGGCCGCCGCAAGAAAAGGCGCGCCAGTCTTGGAATTGCCGTCCCTACTGCCAGTTGCCGGGGCTATCTCGTCGGAGACGGCCGAGGGTAGCTTCGGCCGCTTGCCGAAGCGGTAACGCCAGATAGGGGACTCAATTTCGCGGCTACGTCGAACTTCAGCCGCACTTCCGAGCATGCTCCACAGCCACCAGGCTCTTATCGCCCGCAGAGGAGTATGCTTCGCTTCGCCTCTTGGCCGACAGCCGAGGCGGTATTCCCACAACGGGCAGCGAGTGCGATTGCACTTTCGTACATCCTTGCAGCTGCCGCCGCGACAGCCCAAGCAGAACAGGCGCATCGCTTTGATCGGTGTGAGAAGGTGAACGATAGATTGAGATGCATTGGTGGTCGGCATGGATTCCTCCTTGCCGCCGGAACGGGAACCGAAACGTTGCGCGTAGCGATGCCTTGAGTTACGTTCTCGGACGCTGGTACGAGAAGACGCGGCTTCCTCCGCGAACGGACGGCTTGCCCTACCGGCAGGCCGTTTTCGTTCAGGGTTGGTTCTGATTGTTGTCGCGGCCGGGATCACTCGTGGAGCGCCGAGCGCGAGATGCCAGCCAGGCCTGCACCGACTCAGGCGAGTAGCGAATCGACCCTCGACCCACCACGCAGAATGGAGGTCCGTCGCCGGTCATACGCCATTTCTCAAGCGTCTGCGGGCGGCAGCCGAGTAGTGCCGCGACATCACGCGTGGTCAGGTGGGGCCAAGAGGCCTTCTCCGGTTCTGTCATCGCCAAGCGCCTCCAGTCAACGCTGGCGATGTTGTCGCCTACTAGGAGCTGGCGGCGAAGGCTGGAAAAAGGGGGGGCAATAGTTCTTCAGTTACGATCCGCGGGTCGGCGGCGAATCTCTCGAAGCAAGTCTTGGAGTCGACTCACGGATGGGCGTGGACAGTCTGGATAGACATTGTTGATTTCGAGAAAAAAGGTCCAGACGAACGCACCGAAGCCCTCTCGGGGTAAGTTCCCGTCGCGTGTAATTGTTGGGGTACGCTTACTCACGCGCTCAAAGAGCGACAGCAGCGAAGCTAGTGTCTCTACGACCGCCCGGGCCTCCGGCCGTCCCGTGCGACGCTTGGCGGGCCTAGATTCGTGGCTCGGGGGAGGTGGAATCGAACACGTCGGACACTCTGCACGGTGCGCATCGACGGCATTCGCGGCCGTGCCACGAAGCCACTTTGAGAGATGAACTAGAAAGCTCATCGGGTCGCGAAGTGGTCGAACGTGTTTGACACGCCCGATCAGAGCCTCACGGAACTCAGCCTCGCCAGTGGAAAGCTGTATCGCGCGATGTAGGGCACCCTCCAGCGTACGAACTGCTTCTTCGATCGCACGAAGTCGATTTGCCACCACACACGTTCCTTCGCCGTTACCTTGCATCCTCCGCACCCGTCGAACGTGATCCAGTGCGATCCGCTTGAGATCGGCGCGTATCAGCAATTCGGCGACAAGATCGGTGGTCGATTCAAGGCCGAAGGTCTTCTCGAGGATATCTCGAGCCTCGATTGTATAGTTTTCCGATAACCGTTCTTGGTCGAGCGGAATCTGCGCCACGATTCTCGCGTAGGCAGCTTCCGTGAATACACCGTCGGAGATCGACTCTGTGAGGTCGTCTTGCACCGCGGGCTCTGCTCCCGCACCCCGCAGAAGGGACCGCTGCGGCAGGCCGGGTGCAGAGTCGGTCCCGGCTCTTCGGCGGCCAACCTAGCCACAGCGATGCAGTGATAGCGCGACTACGCCCCGGCAGCCAACCTGCCTGCGATCAGATCCCCGACTCGTTCTACTCCTTCGCGAACCGGATCAACGCCGAGATGAGCATAACGATCGGTTGTGGAGAGATTACGATGGCCGAGGATCGCACCAACGATCCGCAGTGGGATTCCACCAACGACTGCGGTGCTGGCGTGAGAGTGCCGCAAGTCGTGAAGACGCACGTCCGTAAGGCCAGCAGCCTTCCGGACGCGCTGCCACGGGTGTTCGAGGTCGTTGAGGCAAGTTCCCGGCGCCTTCCCGGGGATGACCCACTTTGAGAACGGATGCGCCGCGCGAAGTTCCTTCAACACCGTTACCGCAGCGGCCGGGAGTGGGATCGCTTTCGCGCCAGTCTTCGAGTCGGGGAGCCGTAGGTAGGCGTTCTCGAAGTCCACCCATTCCCATCGACAGGTGCGAATCTCGTCTCGCCGGGCACCCGTGAGCGCGAGGAGGCGGATGGCGGAGATCACCGGCGCACGGAGCGGTCGTTTCCCCGTTCCCACCGCAATCAGCGCCTTACCGAGCGCAGAAAATTCGTCCTGCGACAGGAACCGCTCCTTCTTCCGTGTAGGGTACTTCGGGATGTAGCTGCACGGGTTCGAGGTGATGCCCCAGCCGGGTCCCAGAGGGCCGTGCTCACCGCGAAGCGCCAAGTTGAAGGCGTGGGAGAGGAGCGCTCGGCATGCATTGAACCGGATGGGCGTCTTTTCCATCGCTCGGCGAAGGCAGGCGATGTCCTCTCCGGTTACCTCGCTGGTTCGCGTGGTTCCCAGCGCGGGAAGGATGTGGAGCTTGGCCATCCGCTCGTCCTCGGCGATGGTTCGGGCCTTCTTATGCGAGTTCGCAAAGCGATCGGCGTACGTATTCAGAAGATGGGCGACGGTAGGGCACTGGCGGGCCTGCTGGCGGGCCGATGCGATGTCCTCGCCGAGAAGCGTATGGGCAAGAATCTCCTTCGCCTTCTCTCGGGCCTGGTCGGCGGTGACAACGCCGTGCCGACCGATGCGGATTCGCCGGCGCCGGCCGGCAAGCCGCGGTTCTGCGAAGTAGATCCGGCCGCCGGTCGCGGTCACCCGCAGCCCGAATCCCGGCAGCTCGCTGTCTCGGACTATGATCTCGGTGCTTGTCCCGGCAGGGGCCGGGATCGCTTCAACCGTTCGCTTGGTAAGTTTGCACTGCATCGTGTCTCCCTCCTGGCCCGCATCCGTTCCGCATCCGCTGCGCATCCGTGCGGGGTCATGCTGGACGAGGTTGGAGACTACGAGGTGCGGTGAAGGCAGCAAGGAAAATCGTGCGAGATCAGTTACTTGTCATGCTTGGTCATGTTCGGTGCGGCTGCGTCATGCACAGCCTTCGCTGACTACGGATCTGGGGGTTGCAAGTTCGACTCTTGCCGGGCGCACTTTGTTTTCAGGCGGTTACGTAGCGCTCGCAGCGGCGCCGATCGGTCGCGTCTCGGACTGCTGGCCGTGCCTCAGGCTCGCTGGCATCGTGCGCCTCCCGACGAGGGCGCCCATGTTGGATTGGCCAACTCTCTTCCAACGTGGGTGCATGCGCAGCCGACGGCCTGCTCAGGTAGCTTTCATACTCTGCTGCGTGCTTGCGATGCGCACGGCGGCGCCTGCTCTGGGTCAGAGCGCCTCCGATCTCAATCCGAAGCTTGCGCTCGTCCCTTTTGCCCAACAGCTCCGGGATTTTGCTGCGATGGTGCCCACGGCGGTGCCTCGACCCGCAACGTGGGTGCAGGTGACCGTTCCAAGTAACGTCTATTCGATGTTCGAGCGCAATTTCGAGGACGGCGGCGCAGGGGCCTCCGCGCATCACATCAGCGGCTGGCTACTCGAGCAGGACGATCACGAGATTCACATCCTCGATTTCCTCGGAGTCGAGAGGTGGATCCCGAAGCCGGGGATCTCCGTCAAGTCCGCTTCTCTACGCGACGAGATCGGTCACGAGTCGCACGACTTCGCAATCCCCTCCACGCTGCTGCCGGGTGTCTGGGCGTGGCAGCGCGGAGACGTTCGGACCGCTGCCGCCCTCCTCACGCCCATCTACGCGAACCTCCCTGACCCGAGCAAGCTGCGCGACCGTGTCGTCGACCATCTCGCTCGCGTTACGCATGAAGCACTGATCCATGCCGTCAGCTATGAACGCGATTTCCCGAAGGCGATCCGCCTCGGTCGTCATCTGGGAGGACCGCTGTTCAACGGATATGAGTTCCAGAACGGAGCGCGCGAGCTCGCCGAAGAGCTGGCCGTCGAGCGCAAGCCGCCGCCCGTCACGGTTCCGACGTTGGAACAGTGGAATGCAATTTCGTCGACTCTCAGCATCGACCAGAAGATTTCGTACCTTCTGGAGTGCCTGCCCGCAATTCACCCGCCGTTGCCACGCGACGCAGCGTTACCGCCAGGATCGCGGGAGCCCTTCGATCCGGAGGGTCTGGTGTGGGAGCTTCATCCGGGTATTGCGCAGATCCCGACCATGGTGCCTTTCCTCGCGGACGACCGGTTCGTGCCGGTTCCCGTCCGCGAGAGGGGCCTCACCTCGCCGTTCAAGGATCCCACGGAACCTCGACGAGTAAGCACGATCGTCGCCGAAATGATCAACGACATCGCCAAGCAGGATCTGGTCCGACCGGATGAGCTACGCGGTCTGCCGGCGGCGGCCCGACGAAAATGCGAAGCGGAGATCGTCGCGTGGAGCCGCGAGCATATCGGCACGTCGGAGGTGGATCTGTACCTGAGCGCGCTTCGCGACCCGCAGAGTTCTCGGGAAACGCGGTGGGACGCAATGGCCGGACTCGTGACGCTGCACGATCCGCGAGTCGTTCCTTTTCTCGCACAGCAGGCGAAGGAGGAGCCGCAGTATCTCGCGGCGATCATCATGGATCTCTTCAAGCTGAACTCTCCCGAGTCCGTGCCCACCATCCGCGAGATCATGGATCACGCGACACTCTCTCCAGAGCCCTTGCTAACATCCGAGCGGCTCTACATGGCGACGATCCTGCTGCGGTTCGGCGATCGGCAGCACTTTGAAGGCCTGCAGACGATTCGCGATATTCTTCAAAACACCGAAGAAGGGTCCTTGTTCGATACCGCTTGGGACGACCTGGTCTCGCTGCATCAACCCGATATCGACGATCTCCTCGCGACCGTCGTACAAAAACCGCAGTTCTGCGACTGGGGCGGAAACTGCTCGGATGTCTGGATCTGCCGCCTCCTCAAGATGCGGCGGCGCGACGTGATCGACGGCCTCAAGGCGCGCCTTCCCCCGACGTTCGATGCGCAGTCCGCGATCAATCATTGGTCGCAGCCGGGCGACGCCGTCGGATGGATTCTCGGCCGCTGGACGCAGGGAAAGATCCCGTACGACGAGCGCGCATCACCCCAGGACCGGGCTGCTACCAGGGTACGTCTCGCGGCGTGGCTGGACGAACAGTACGAACGGATCCAGGCCGGCGATCCCAACCCCGACCTCGATGGTGCTTGTCCCGGCCTTAACGATGCCTCGCGATCGCCAAGTGGTCAGGCGGGAGGCTTGACCGTCACGCACTGAACAACGCGAATCGCCCTGACGTGGCCCCCGTTTCGTGTCCGGAAGTCACGCCAGTTCGGCGGTCATTCTGGTTCAATCCGCAAGCTCGGCACCTTCTATTTCACGAGCCCCTTGAACTGATTCCCATCATTTCGACTCGTCACGACGTCAATCCACGCGCTCGACCAGCACTGATCGGCTGCAGGTCCGCCGCTGCTCAGCAACTGCACGATGACACCCGGATCTTCCGCGAAGTACCGCGTTCCGCTGACCGGCGTCGGCACAGGAGCGAGTGCCCCCTTGGCCGTCACCATCGCCTTGGAGGTGTTCTTGTCGCTCGCCTTGAGCAGCACTTTGGTGACACCGTCGTTGCTGCCCGGCTTGTCCTTGTACGTCCACTGGTCGCCTTTGCCGGTCCAGTACGAGCCCGGCGGCACCATCACCTCGCTCTTCAGTGCCGGCGTCAATGCCGTCTCGTCGTAGATGCAAAGCGTATACTGCGTCGTCGTCCCCGGATCACCGAGTGACGCTGCGCTCATCGACGAACCGAGCTGCCATTTCCATTTGATCAGCGCCGGACTTTTCTGGATCTGCAGCGCGACGACGTTTGCGAGGACGCAACCCATCGCCGGCTCGGCCGGACAGGCGCCCGACGGTAGCGTCGTGGTTGTCGGCGTGTTCTGGCATGCGCTTCCCGAGTAGCCGTAGTTGCACGAGCAGGTGCCGTCGCCGGTAGGGCCGTCGCTGCAGGTGCCGTTGCCGTTGCACGGCGTGGCGGCTCCGCCCGGACACGCGTCACACATCGACGATGCCGTCGAGAGCTCGAAGGTGCCGGCGGCACAGTTGGTGCAGGACGGAGAGCCGGAGTTCGCTGCGTATGTACCGGCCGGGCACGGGATGCACACGCCGGCGCCCGCGTCGCTGTAGTAGCCCGCGCTGCACGGCGAGCACGTTTGGGCACCCGATGCGCTGTAGGTTCCTGCCGCGCAGGTCGAGCAGCCACCCGCCCCCGCGGCGCTGTACTGACCGGGGCCGCAGGTCGTGCACATGGCGGAGTCGAAGCCACTGTAGGTTCCGGGATCGCACGTCGTACAACTCGTGGCGAGATCGCCGCTGTAGGTACCGGCATTGCAGGCCGTACAGGTCGCGCTGGCGCTGGTGCTGTAGGTGCCACCGTTGCATCCGATGCAGCCGGTCTGGCCGCTGAGCGACTGGTAGTATCCGCCCGGGCACGGATTGCAGGGCGCGAGGCCGGACCCGCTGAAGTAACCTGGCGAACACGGCGTACCGGGGCCGGCCAGCACCGGCAATGGCACAGTCGAACAGAGCAGCATGGTGGCCGCAGCTACGATGAGACGCATGGAATCCTCCCCGCGAACGCGTCGTCGCCGGCATGCCGGCGATACGACGGCGCACTATGCCCAGCCGGCGAAGCTCATGCCAGCGTTCGCGGATCAGGTCGGACTGCTGCCGCTGTCTTATCGTCCTGACTTGGTGCAGGCTGGCCGTGTCTTCGCAGATTCGCCGTCAAGACGAACGCCCTTCGATGAATGAGCCACAGCCCAACAATCCGCTGCACGGCATCAGCCTCAAGACGATGCTGGAGGAACTGGTCGAGCGGTACGGCTGGGCGGGGATGGCCGAGCGCATTCGGATCCGCTGCTTTAGCGAGAACCCGAGCGTGGCGTCGAGTCTCAAGTTCCTGCGCAAGACCGAATGGGCCCGTCAGAAGCTGGAACGCCTCTATCTCGACGACCGCCAGGCGATGGAGAGAAACCGCAAGCGCAACCAGCGCCGCGCCACGATGCGGGCGAACCGCGTCGAGCCTGGGTCGACGGACGAGGACAAGTCGCAGGAACCTGACCTGGAACGATGACAGGCTGGCGTCGTCGCGAGTGTGGCAGACTGCTTGCCGGCGTTCTCTATGCGGTCGTCGACGACCGACTCGGCCGGCTCCAATCCTCGCGGACAATAAGCTCCCGGATGCGCGAGCGAATCTCGTCGCGGATCTCGCGAACTCGCTCGATGGGTTTTCCTTTCGGATCCTCGAGCGGCCAGTCCTCGCGCCGCACGCCGGGCACGACCGGGCACGCCTCGCCGCATCCCATCGTAACGAGGATCTTTGCACCCGCGGCAAGCTCGGCAGTCAGAAGTTGAGGACGGGCGCCGGCCAGGTCGATTCCTACCTCCTGCATTGCCGCGACAACTTCCGGATGAACCTGAGTCCCCGGCGAAGTTCCCGCGGAGATCGCTCTTGCATCAGACGGGTTCGCCAGTTCGTTGAAGAACGCGGCGGCCATCTGCGAGCGGCCCGCGTTGTGGACGCACGCAAAGATCACGAGGTTCACGCGATTGTCTCGGGCTGGGTGACGCGAGCCGATCGCACGTCTTCGTCGCGAACCGCCGCGGGTTCGGACAGCAGCCATCGGAAGAGCAGGGTGGAGCTGACGGCGCCCGCGAGTTGCACGACGACGAAACCGGCAACGTCGGCCGGAGCGATTCCCGCGAACGTGTTGCTGAGAGAGCGAGCCACGGTAACCGCAGGATTGGCAAACGACGTAGAGGCCGTGAACCAGTACGCCGCCGTGATGTAGGCAGCGACGGCGACTGCGACTCTCGACGAGGACCGCGAGCAGCCCCAGATCACCGTGAGGAGGCCGAACGTCGCGACGAATTCGCTCAGCAACTGTCCGAAGCCGTGGCGGGCGTGCTGCGATATCGAGAACGCGGGCAGCTCGAACATGAGATCGGCCAGCGCAACGCCGAAGATCGCGCCCGAGACCTGTGCCGCGAGATAGAGCACCGCATCTGCGGGCGGCAACTGTCGAGCCAGCACAGCCGAAAGAGTGACAGCCGGATTGAACTGAGCCCCCGATATCGGCGCCAGGCTGAGAATCAGCGCGGCCAGCGCGGCGCCGGTCGCGATCGTGTTCGCAAGAAGTGCCAGCCCGATGCTGTCCGGGAAAAACCGCTCGGCCATGATTCCCGACCCGACTACCGCCGCGAGCAGAAAGCAGGTGCCGATGCCCTCGGCGAAAGCTGGCCGGGCAAGCGTCGGAGTCGCATCGTCGCTTATCGTCGGTTCGCGACCTTCGGCCGGGGGATGCGCGTCGCGAGCGCGCTGCGGATCTCTTCGAGGCGGTCGGGAACGATCTTGTAGTAGACCCACGCTCCGCGCTTGTCGCGATCAAGGATTCCGGCGCCGTGCAGGACTTGCAGATGGTGCGTCATCGTCGGCTGCGAGAGGCCGATCGGCTCGGTGAGGTGGCAGACGCAGGCCTCCGACTCCGGCTGCGCGGCGATCAGGCTGAGGATGCGAAGCCGCGCAGGATCGGCCAGGGCCTTGAGCGAAGAGGCGAGCCCCTCGGCTTCGCTTTCGTTGAGCGCCGCGTGCAGGACCGGCGGACAGCAGGGGCTGATTTTCTTCATGGATAGATATTGACAGAGTTCGATATCCGACGCAATATCGACGCACGTCAATATCCCGACGCGAGAGCCACGCCGTATCCGCAATATTTGGAGGAAAACCCATGTCGAATACCTTCCACGTCGCCGTCTACGTCCAGGACATCCCCCAGGCGGTCGAGCAATACCGCAAGATGCTCGGAATCGAGCCCGCCAAGGTCCGCCATGACTATGCGAAGTTCGAGCTGGCCGATCCGCCGGTGATTTTCTCGCTGAACATCGGAGGTGAAGCCGGAAAGCTGAGCCACCTCGGCATTCGCTACGGCGATACCGGCGAGGTCGCGACCGAAATGGTCCGCGTAAAGCAGGCCGAGATTCCGCTTCTGCAGCAGACCGGCACCACGTGCTGCTACGCGAAGGCCGACAAGTTCTGGGTTCGCGACGCCGACGGGATCCCGTGGGAGATGTACGCACTGATCGAGGACGCCGATGCCGAGACGGCTGCCGACCCTTCGCTGCGGTCCTTCCTCGGCCAGCAGTCGGCCGGCACGAGCGGTGAATCGGAGCGCAGATCTCCTGCCGCCGACTGCTGCGCACCGGCGGGACTTTCGGGGAGTGCGTGCGCGGACAACTGACGTGACGAGGACGCTATCGCACGCCGACGCACGGCGCGTCTACGACCGGATCGGCTCGTTCCAGGACAGCCAGGCGTTCTACGAAGACAGGACGACCGGCGAGCTGATCGAACATGGTTCGTTCGAGCGAGCGACGCGAGTGTTCGAGTTCGGATGCGGGACGGGGCGCTTCGCAGAGTCACTCCTGACGAAGCGCCTCGGCCCGGCGGCGACTTACCGCGGGATCGATCTCAGTCCGACGATGGTCGGCTTGGCTAACCGTCGCCTGGCACGCTTTGCTCCGAGGGCCGAAGTGGTGCTCTGCGAAGGCGGTCCTCCCGTGCTCGAACCGGCCGCCGTCTACGATCGATGGGTGTCGAACTTCGTGCTCGACCTGCTTTCGGATCCGGAGATCGACGCCGTGCTCGAACAGGCGCACCGGATGCTCGCGCCGGACGGGTTGCTGTGCCTGGCGTCGTTATCGACGGGCCGGACCTGGTACGCGCAGGCGACGGCTCGACTCTGGCAAGGCATTCACACGCTCTCGCCTGAGCTGGTCGGCGGATGCCGCCCCATCGATCTCATTTCCAGACTCTCGGCGAACCGATGGAGAATCGTTCACCACCGCTCGCTCGCGCCGTTCCTGATTCCGTCGGACGCGATTGTCGCGATTCGCATTTAGCAGTCACGCAACACCACCGGTCGCCATCCCGAACACTACCACCTGGTGGGCAGCGCCGCGCGCTGGACAATCCCGCTCGCCGATGGCTTGAGATCCGCGCATGAGCGACACGATCCTCCGCATCGTCGGCGTCCCCGGCTCGCCGTACAGCCGAAAGCTGCGCGCCGTCCTTCGCTATCGGCGCATTGCGTACGCGTGGGTTGCCCTCGGATCTGCGGAGCATCGCACTTTGCCACGTCCGAAAGTCGAGCTGCTGCCCCAGCTCATCATGACCGGCGCCGACGGCTCTGCCGAAGCGCTCACCGACTCGACGCCTCTCATTCGTCGCCTCGAAGCTCTCCACGACGGCCGCTCCGTCGTACCGCCCGATCCTGCGGTCGCCTTCCTCGACGCCCTCGTCGAGGACTACGCCGATGAATGGCTGACCAAGGCGATGTTCCACTACCGCTGGGCTTTCGCGCCCGACATCGCGCAGGCCGCCGCGATCCTGCCGCGCTGGAGCATGCCGGCGGCGCCTGCCACGGACCTCGATGCGGCGGGACGCGCGTTCGCCGATCGCCAGATCGGGCGCCTCGGCGTCGTCGGCTCCAATGCGACGACGGCGGCGACCATCGAAGACAGCTATCGACGGTTGCTCGCGATTCTCGATTCGCGCCTGACCGGTTCGCGCTTCGTGATGGGAAACCGCCCGGGCAGTGCGGATTTCGCGCTCTACGGACAACTGACGCAGCTCGTGGGTTTCGACCCGACGCCGCGTGCCATTGCGCTCGAACAAGCGCCTCGAATCCTGGCATGGGTTGATCTCGTCGAGGATCTTTCCGGGCTGGAGCCGAAAGAGAGCGACTGGATCGCGCGCGACGAGGCGACGATCGCGCTCGCACCGTTGCTCCAGGAAATCGGTCGCGTCTACGCGCCGTTCCTCGTTGCCAACGCCGAAGCGCTGGCTCGCGGTGCCGAAGCAGTCACGTGCGTGATCGACGGAAGCCCGTGGACGCAAAAGCCGTTCCCGTATCAGGGCAAGTGCCTGGGCTGGCTGCGCGAGGGGTGGACGAGGCTTGCCGCCGCCGACCGCGCGACTCTTGCGCCCGTTCTTGCCGACACCGGCTGCGATCTTCTGTTCCGCTAACTCTTCGCAGAGCCCGGCTCCGCCACCTTGCGGTGCCTTTCGGCCAGGAACCCGGCTGGTGTGATGTTCGCCAGCAACGACGCGATCTTCGCCTGCCATCCGGCAACGACCTCGGCCTCTCCCCTGGCCATCGCTTCGAACCCTGCCTTGGCAACGTCCGCGGGATCGGCCTTCTCTTCGGTGCCGACCTTCGTGTCGAGCATTCCCGCTCGCTCGAAGAACTCCGTCTCGGTCGCGCCCGGCATCAGGCAGGTCACGGTAACGCCCGTGTTCTTGAGCTCGTTTCGCAGCGCGTACGAGAACGAATCCAGGAAAGCCTTCGATCCGTTGTAGACGGCCGAGAACGTTCCGGGAATGAAGCCGGCGATCGAGCCGGTAATCAGGATCCGGCCTTTGTCGCGCTCGCGCATCTCTCGCGCGATCTTCTGGATGAGATACACCGTGCCGGTGATGTTCGTGTCGATGACGTGGCGTACGTCCTGGAAATCCTGATCGAGAAAAGCGCGGCCAAGGCCGTGCCCCGCGTTCGCAAACAATACGTCGACCGGTCGGTCGTGCGTCGCCGCGCACAGACGGTCCACGCCCTCGTTGGTGGCCAGGTCGGCCTCGACGGCATCGACGCGGACGCCGCATTGCTTGAGCACTTCGGCTGCGTTGTGGATGTCCGGATCATCGGCGGCGAGCAGGAGATCCATGCCGTGCTCCGCAGCGCATTTGGCCAACTCGTAGCCGATACCGCTCGAAGCGCCGGTCACGATCGCGAATCCTCCGCGAAGGTGTCCGCAATATTTCGGCGAGTGACCGTGCGCTGCTTCTTCTCCCTTCTCTGCTTGCATCGCAGCCTCCGAAGCAGTCTCCGAGGAAGGAAAGGCGCGCCATTCCTATACGAAAGAAACGGCGCGCCAATTCCTATCCAAAAAGCAGTGACGATTGCGGTGCGAGGGACATTCAGCGCTTCTGGGCGAGATGGTCGCTTCATGCCCAGACGGGCTTTTCCCCCGGTGGCCCCATCGTCGCTGCGCGGATTCGTTCGATCGGGAATTTCGGATTGCGATGCTCGTCGAGAAGGCCGTTGGCTTCCTGGTACGTGTCGGTGAACTGCGTGTAGCAGAACCCGGTGAGAAGCCCGAGCGATCGCACTGCATCCATCAACCGTTCGTAAAGGCGCGCGAGATCCTCGGAGCTTTCACTGGAGTGATAACCCCACGCACCGATTTTGTTCGAGAGCTTGATGCCCCCGAACTCGGAAAGCACGACCGGATGATCGGCGTGCGGGCGATCGCCGACAACGAGACGGCGCCCTCCGGGTCTCTCCTGCAGCAGGAGGTGGGGAAGCATGCGGTCGCCGTGGTAACGGTGGCGCAGCCTGTCGGGGTTGGGGTCGTAGTCGTGCACGCCGATGATGTCGGTGGCGACGCTTTCCCAGCCGTCGTTGCCGACGACCGGCCGCGTCGGATCGAAGCTCTTCGTCAGGTGGTAAAGCGCTTCGATGTAGTGACGCTCGACGGCACTTTGCGGAAGATTGGGCACTCCCCATGATTCGTTGATCGGCACCCACGCGATGATGCACGGATGCGACGAATCGCGCGCGAGCACCCGTTCCCATTCGCGAGTGACCCTGGCAACGGCCGTCGGTGAGAACCGGTAGGCGCTCGGCATTTCTTCCCACACGAGCATGCCGAGCCGGTCGGCCCAGTACAGGTAGCGCGGATCCTCGACCTTCTGGTGCTTTCGCACACCGTTGAATCCCATGGCGCGCGCGAGCATCACGTCGCGAACCAGAGCAGCGTCGTCCGGCGCCGTCAGTCCGCTTTCGGGCCAGTAGCCCTGGTCGAGCGCCATTCTCAGGAAATACGGCCGTCCGTTGAGCACGAAGCGGTCGCCTTCGAGCGCGACCGAACGGATCGCCGTGTACGACCGCGCGCGATCGAGGAGTTTGCCGTCCGCCGTCCTCAGCTGCAGCTCCGCGTCGATGATTTTCGGATTGCGCGGGCTCCACAGCAGCTCGTTGCGGTAATCGTCGATTCCAGGATCGGAAAACGCCAGGCGCCGGTGCACTTCCCTGGAAAGAACTTCGTAGCTGTCGCGCGCAAGAACGCTGCCGCCGGAGCTCAGCGTGACGGAAAGCTGGAGACCCTTGTCGTCGGTGCAGCGGATCCACGCATCGAGCGAGCATTCCCAGTGTTCGAGACTCGTGTTCCACGCGAGGCGGTCGATTCGAAGCGGCGGAACGACCTCGAGCCACACCGTCTGCCAGATGCCCGTGGTACGCGGATACCAGATGGCATGCGGCTCGCGCTGCCAGTCCTGCTTTCCTCGGGGTTTTTCGAGGTCCAGCGGATCGTCCTCGGCGCGCACGACGAGGACCTGCTCCCCGGTGGGTACCAGGTAATCGGTGATGTCGAGTTGAAACGGCGTGTAGCCGCCCTCGTGCTCGCCGATGCGCTGGCCGTTGAGCCACACCGTCGCATGGTGATCCACGGCGCCGAAGTGCAGAAGCAGTCGCTTGTCGGGCGGCAGCGGCGGCGAGACGAAGCGACGCCGGTACCAGCACGCCGTATACATCCCTGTGTCGTGGATTCCGCTTCGTGCAGTCTCGGGAGAAAACGGAACCTCGATGATGTCACGCCAGACGACGTCGAGGACGCCCGTTGCCCCTTTGGGGTCGAGCGCGAACTCCCACCGGCCGTTGAGCGAGATCCACGAATCGCGTTGGAGCTGAGGGCGCGGATAGCCGCGCCCGTACGGGTCGAGCATGTCGCCCTCCAGGAGCACGAGCTCCTGGGAGCGAGTCTCCGGAATCATGCGCATTCGGCGCCAATACGCTGCAGGCACGGAGGGCGGCCCGGAAGAAAGCTGCCTCGCCTGCGGCGTTGCGCACTATACACCGTTTTGCGTGCCCAGCACTCGCGCTCCTCTTCAACTCGCATAGGCCAGGAGCTGTTTGCGCTGCATCCCGAGCAGGCGCGACGCCAGCGTCAGCGACTGTGCCACCACCTGGTCCATGTTGTAGTAGCGGTACGTCGCGAGGCGGCCGCAGAAGTGCACGTGCGGCGTTGCCTGGGCCAATGCCTCGTATCTGGCGTAAAGGCGCGCGTTCTCCGGCCGCGGAACAGGGTAGTACGGGTCGCCTTCGTCGCAGGGATACTCATAGACGATCGACGTCCTGCGGTGCTGCTGGCCGGTCAGGTGCTTGAACTCGGTGACGCGCGTGTAGTCGTATTCGTTGGGATAGTTGACGACGGCGACCGGCTGGTGAATCTCTTCGTCGAGAGTTTCGTGCGAGAATGCGAGCGCGCGGTACGGCAGTTTTCCGTAGCAGCAGTCGAAGTACTCGTCGACAGGGCCGGTGTAGATGATCTCGGTCGCGCGGATGCGCCCGAGCAGGCGCCGGTAGTCGATTCCGAGCGCGAGCGTGATGTTCGGATGATCCAGCATTCTCGTGAACATCGCCGTCATGCCATCGGCAGGCATCGCCTGGTATTTGTCGGTAAAGTAGCGGTCGTCGTGGTCGGTACGCACCGGGATGCGCGCGAGGACCGCGGCATCGAGCTCGCTCGGGTCCAGGCCCCACTGCTTTCGCGTGTAGTTGCGGAAGAACTTCTCGTACAGGTCGCGGCCGACGCGGCTGATGGCCGAGTCCTCCGACGTCACGATCTTTTCGCGCGCCTCGGTGACGCGGCCGAGGTAGCTCTCGAGTGCTTGCGAGTCGAGGTTCCAGCCATAGAGGCGGTTGACCGTATCCAGGTTGATCGGGATCGGCAGCAGCCTCGACTCGACACACGCGAGCACGCGGTGCTCGTACGGCCTCCACGTGGTGAACTGCGACAGGTATTGGAAGACGTCGGGCGAGTTCGTGTGGAAAATGTGCGGACCGTAGCGATGGACGAGAAGGCCGTAGGAATTGCGATAGTCGTACGCGTTTCCGGCAATGTGGGGCCGCACGTCGCACAGGAGCACCTTCTTGTGCGCGCGCGAGGCGAGGCGCTCGGCGACGACGCTGCCGGCAAATCCGGCGCCGACGACCAGCACGTCGAAGCAGGGGCGCGCCGGTTGCGCCATGGCGGGCGAGCCCGCGGCGGAAAGTCGCGCCGAGGTTCCGCCGACGCCGCTGCGTCCGCCGGCCGGAATTCCTACGCTGTCGCGTGAGCCGCGCGCCCCGCGCATCGCGGCGCCCCGGCCTGCGCCGTCGCCGGCGAGGCCCGGCGGCCCGGATGATCCGACTGCCGCGTCGACCAGCGATTTCATTGCCGACCAGGTTTGGTCCCACGAGATTCCGGCGAGAAATTCATCGGCGCGGCGCCGGCGCTCGGCGCTGTCGCTCGAGAGCAGGAACTCGATGCAGGACTCGAACTCTTCGGCAGTGTCGGCGATCTCGGCCAGTCCGAGCTCACCGTAGGGCCGGACGACGTCGCGAATCGATGTCGAGACGACGGGCCGCCCGCCCGCGAGGTACTCGGGCGTCTTGGTCGGGCTGATGAAATGGGTGGCCTCGTTGTGCGCGAACGGGAGCAGCGCGACGTCCCATCCGCCAAGATAAGCCGGGAGCTCCTCGTACGGCTTGGACCCGAGAAGATGAATGTTCGGCCGCTTCGGCACGCTTTCCGGATCGATCTTGGTGATCGGGCCGACGAGGACGATGTGCCAGTCGGGCCGGCGCTCGGCGAGTTGCTCGACAAGATCGAGGTCCATGCGCTCGTCGATCACCCCGAAGAAGCCGAGACGCGGGTGCGGAATATCCGCCTGGTCGGGCGGATCGACCTCCGGAGTGCGCGCCTTCGCAAAATGGGCGATGTCGACCGCACTCGGAAATGCGTGCACCGAGCGGTGCAGGAATCGCTTGGATTCGAAGAGGCTCTGGCCGCCGGTGAAAACGAGGTCGGCGACCCGGCAAAGCTCGCGCTCGAAAACTTTCAGGCGCGGCGAGGCGTTGCGGAATCCCGACAGCTCGTCCATGCAGTCGTAGACGATTGCCGCAGGCTCGAGCGCCGACGTGCTCTCGAGCCACAGCGGAGAGTAGTACCAGCTCACGAAGCGGCGGATTGCGCGCGAGCGGAAAAACTCCGGCAGCAGCTCCGCAATCGTCGTGGCGGTGTCGGCGCCCGCCGGCAGGTGCGGCGTCACGAGGTGGACACCGTGGCTCGTCAGTCGCAGCTCGAGACGGGCGCGATCGGAAGGCTTCGGCGACGGCTCTTCGAAAAAAAACACGCGCCGATCGCGTGCCCAGCGGGTCATCAGGTGATGCGGCCTCTGGAACACGAAGTCCCAGCGCAGATGGGAGAAACAGACAAGGTCGGGCTCGGGTGGTTTCGGCATTCGTCATCCTCACTGGCTCACTGGCAACTTTGCATCGCCTTTCCGGGTGCATGCGGCCTTCGCGGATACGCGAGACGGCCTGGCACCATGTCTGGTGCGCGCGAAGGTCGACGCTTCCGGAAGCGACGAGGTGCATGCGCGCTTCGATGATCCCGACACGAAAGCCTGCGGCGTCCAACGGCGTTTCGCGAAACCGCAGTTGCAGCATGGCGATTGAGCCCGCCCGCGGGTGTCGCCGCGTGATCCGCGGGGTGGGGTGGCCGGCTGCGCAAGTCGTCGCACGCGGGGGGCGACGCTCGTGCGTTGCGCGCGCGAGCGCGATAGCGAATGGTGAGCCGTGTCGCATCCGTTGCGCCGGGCGTGGGGAGTCGGCGCTGCTGCAGTGCGCCGCAGGATTCCCACCTGCGCGAAACGCGTCGCGCGCGGGCGAAGGCATCGTTGTCCATCCGGAATCTCCGGACGTCGAGTCGAACGGGACCCGATCCTGCGATCTGGCGACGGCGAGGACGGCAACCTGCCGGCGCAATCTCAAAAAGAATCCGAGGGAATTTCCCTCAGGCCAGACCGGCCGCGCTTGCCGCACGTCGTGGCATGACTCACAATCCAGGCAGCCGGAGCGGGAGGCACAAGCATGACCGCATCTCTCGAAACTCGGCCCTCGACAGCGATTTCGCGGCCATCGAGCCTGCGCCGACGCTACGCAATGACCACGGCGGCCAGTAACCGAAGGCCGCAGCGACGGCGCCGTCGACTGCCGCACCTGCGCTGCTCGATCGCCCTGGCCGCATCGCTTGCCTGCGCCTGCTCGGTCACCGCCGGCGAAATCCATCGCGGCGACATGCCGCCGCGCTCGAGCTATCTCGGGTTTTCGTTCGCACGGCCTGTAAGCTGGGAATGGTACCTGCTGCGCAGCGACGAGCACGACGACGACGTGATGCTTCGCCGTCACCTGCATCCGGAAAGTGATACGCACAGTTTCTTTGCGCGCGTGAGCCTCGGGCACCTGGACCGCCAGCCTGCCAGCGCCTCGGAATTTGCCGAGATGGCCCGCGCGACGTCGCAGGATGCGCCGTACCAGGTTCAGCTCGTCTCCTACGAGCAGCATCCCGCTCCGCGCCAGGAGCAATGGTGCATCCGCTTCGATTCCTCGTACCTCGTGCGCGGTTCTCCCGTCGCACCGCACGAGGACCTGACGATGATCCTGCGCGGATACCGCTGCCTGCATCCGAAGTGGCCGCGAACCACTCTCGATTTCTTCTACAGCGAGCGAGGACCGGCCAGCGAAATCGATCCGGGGCTGTCGAGAGAGGGCGAAGCGTTCCTTGACGGCGTCCGCATCGACATGGCAACGGACATGCCTGCCAACGCAGCATCTTCGGGCTCCATGTAAACTTACGACGGCGAGCCCGCTGCTTCCGGCGCTCGGCCCGCTGCGATAGGATTGCGCTGGTGATCGTCGGGCCGACTTCCATCTCGCCGCCGGCCATCGTCGCGCGGGTGCTGAGGGCGCTCGTGCTCGGCGCGATCGTGCTCGCGGCTTTTGCGATCCGCTACCCCGCCGTCACGTTCGGGCTTCCCGCACTCGTGCATCCCGACGAATACGCGGTCGTCGATCCGTCGCGGCAGATGGCGGAGACCGGCAATCCCGATCCGGGCACCTTCGTCTATCCGTCGCTGTTCTACTACGTGCAGGCGGTTTCCTACCGCTTGCGCTACGCCCTGTCCGATGCGCCGACGTTCGCCGACGTTCCGCTGACGACGATCTACATCACCGGCCGCACCGTGACGGTGCTGTTCTCGGTGGCGACGGTCCTTGTCGCCTATCTCTGCGCCGTCGAAATCTATGGCGGCGGCGCCGCGCTCATCGCGGCGGCGCTGACCGCGTTCAGCCGCCTGCACGTCGCAAACTCGCTGCCGATCACGACCGACGTGCCGATGACGTTCTTCGTGACGCTGTCGCTCTGGATGAGCGTGCGGATCTGCACGCGCGGCGGTCGGATGCGCGACTACGCCGCTGCGGCGTTCGCCGCCGGGCTCGCGGCCAGTACGAAGTACAACGGCGGACTGGCGATTCTTCCGGTGTTGGTCGCGCACGTCGTTTGCTTCTCGAGGTCACGCGCGGTGCCGGCGGGCCGGCACGCCGCGGGCGCGACATGGCCGGCATCGCTCGCAGACGGGCGGCTCGCGCTGGCGGCGGTCGCAGGCGTGCTCGGGTTCGTGGTCGCGACTCCCTATTCGGTTCTTCACCCCGATCTCTTCGTGGCGTTTCTCGACGCCCTGCACGACCGCTACGTCACGATCGACTCCGGCGCAGTGTCGCAGGGGACGAGCTACGGATTCTATTTCGGTGCGCTCAGCGACGGCTTCGGTGCGCTGCCGCTGGCCGCGGCGGCGGTAGGGCTGGCTCTTCTCGCCATTCGCAAACCGCGCGTCGCGGCGATCCTGGCAGTATTCCCGATTGCGTGGTTCGCGGTCATGGGCGCCTATCCGGTGCATTTCGACCGCAACATCGTCGCGGTGGTGCCGTTCGCGGCAATCGCGGCGGGCTGCTCGATCATGGTACTGGCCGACGCGGCGGCGCACACCCCTCGCGGCCGATGGCGTGTCTCGATGTGGGTGGCGACGGCTTGCACGGCGGCACTTCTTGCCGTCGGCGGCAACCGGCAACTGGCGGCGGCGAGGGAATACACCCGCGTTCTCGTGCTGCCGAACACCCAGTGGCTGTCCAAGACCTGGATCGATGAGAACCTGCCGCGCGGAAGTCTCATCGCGCGCGAGCACTACACGCCGGCGGTCGATGCGCAGCGCTTCCACGTGTTCGAGGTGGGATTCTGGGGACTGATCAGCTCGGCGGACGTCGAAGGGTGCGATTATTTAGTCGCGAGCAGCGGCGACTTCGGCCGCTTCGTCAACCACCCCGACCAGTTTCCCGAGGAAGCGGCGGCCTATCACAGCCTGTTCGCGAGCTACGACCTGATCAAGACTTTCCGCGGCGACGGCCTCACGGCGACCGGGCCGGAGATCCGCGTCTACCGGCGCCGGGCATCGTGATCGAAACGCCGCCCGCGCAAGAGCGCTGGCGCGCCCGTCAGTGCCCGTGCACTTCTTCGAGGTAGGTATAGCCGTTGAGCCCGTCCTCATAGAACTTGAGGAAACGCCCCGCTTCGAGGTGATCGAGCCTGCCGGCGCGAACCGCCTGGTCCACTGCCGTCTGCAGCTTGTGCACGAGCTGGTCCTTGGGGAACTGCACGTAGTTGAGCACTTCGCTGACCGTGTCGCCCTTGATCACGCTGCCGATCACCACTTCGCCGTTCTCGGTAAGGTCGACGTGCACGGTATTGGTGTCGCCGAACAGGTTGTGCAGGTCGCCGAGGATTTCCTGGTAGGCGCCGACGAGGAAGGCGCCGAGATAATACGGCTCGCCGTTGAAGCAGTGGAAGCGCAGCGTGCGCCGCACGTCGCGGCGGTCGATGAAGTGGTCGATCTTGCCGTCCGAATCGCAGGTGACGTCGCCGATCACCGCGTGCTGGGTGGGCGCCTCGCCGAGGCGGTGGATCGGCATCACGGGAAAGAGCTGCTTGATCGCCCAGCTGTCGGGCATCGACTGGAACAGCGAGAAGTTGCAGAAGTAGGTATCCGACAGCATCAGGTCCAGGCCCTCGAGCTCCTCGGGCACGTAGTCGAGCTGTTCGGTGATCTTGCGGATCTTGCGCAGCGTCGCGAAGAACAGGTTCTCGATCAGGCAGCGCTGGTCCAGCGGCAGGTAGCCCGTGGCGAACTGGTTCATCGCGGTGTCGAGCGCCTGCTGGGCGTCGTGGTAGCTTTCGAGCACGTTGCGCGGCGTAAGACCGTGGTAGGTCTGCAGCAGGTCGTGCAGCGGCTGCTCGGCATCGTCGGGCACCGCAAGAGGAACCTGCTCTCCGCCGCCCTGGCCGGATACGCCGAGGCAGCCGAAGATCAGTGCCGCGTGGTACGCCGTCAGCGCCCTTCCGCTCTCCGAAACGATGTTCGGATGGGGCACGCCCGCCTCGTCGCAGATGCTCTGGATATGGTAGACGACGTCGTTGGCGTACTCCTCGAGCGTATAGTTCATGCTCGATTCGAAATTCGTCTGGGAGCCGTCGTAGTCGACGCCGAGCCCGCCGCCGACGTTGATCGTCTCCAGGCCCGCTCCCCGCTGGTACAGCTCGGTGTAGATGCGGGCAGCCTCGATGAGCGCGGCCTTCACGTAGCGAATGTTGGTGATCTGGCTGCCGAGGTGGAAATGCAGCAGCTTGAAGCAGTCGGCCATGCCGTGGCCTTTCAGCTCTTCCAGGCCCATCAGGATTTCGCTGGCGGTCAGCCCGAACTTGGAGCGGTGACCGCCCGAAGCCTGCCAGCGCCCGGAGCCGCGGGCCGCGAGCTTGACGCGCATGCCGATCTGGGGACGCACGCCGATGCTCTGGGCGCTCTTCAGGATCAGGTCGAGCTCGGTGTATTTCTCGACCACCGGCGTGACGTTGCGCCCGACCTTGTGCGCGAGCATTGCCATTTCGATGAACTCGCTGTCCTTGAAGCCGTTGCAGATGATCGGCGAGTTGGCCTCGGTCATCGCGACGACGGCCAGCAGCTCCGGCTTGCTGCCGGCTTCCAGGCCGAACCCGAATTCCTTGCCGCAGCGGACGATTTCCTCGACGACGTGCCGCTGCTGGTTGACCTTGATCGGGTAGACGCACGAGTAGCCTCCCCCGTAGCGGTGCTCGGCAATCGCGCGCGCGAAGACGTCGTGCATCTCGCGGACGCGGTCCTTGAGGATGCCGTTGAAGCGCACGAGAAGGGGAAGGTCGAGCCCGCGAAGCTGCATCGAATCGACGAGCTGCTTCAAGTCCACCGAACGGGTCGGGTCCTTCTCCGGGTGGCACAGAAGGTGCCCGGCGGTCGAGACCGAAAAGTAGCCTTTGCCCCAGCCCGACACCTCGTACAGCTCGGCGGCATCCTGCGTGGACCAGCGGCGGGTCGCGTCCTGGATCATCCTCGCACGTATAGGCGATGCTCGCGTCGTGTCGAGCGTCGCGGCCGCTTTTTTCGGCCGCCTGTGCCCGCGCCGGCAAGCGTTGCGGGACGGCGCGCGCTACAACGCGCCGACACCAGATGATCCGCGATCTCGAGCTTCGCGTTCCGGCCACGCAAGCAGCCGGGCCTCTGGCGCAGGCGGCGGCCAGGGCCGTGGGCGTGGCCGTTTCGCGGATCCGCCACGTTACGCTGCTGCGCCGAAGCCTCGACGCGAGGCCGCGGCCGGCAGTGTTCCAGCTCAAGATCCGCGTCTGGATCGACGAGGAGCCGCAGCCGGAGCGGGGATTCTCGCTGGACCTGCGCAACGTGGCGGCCGCCGCTCCCGTCCTCGTCGTCGGAGCCGGGCCCGCCGGCCTGTTTGCCGCCCTCAAGCTGATCGAAGGCGGCCGCCGCCCGCTCATTCTGGAGCGGGGCAAGGAGGTGAGGGCGCGCCGTCGTGACGTTGCCCTGCTCAGTCGCGACGGCATCGTCGACCCCGACTCCAACTACTGCTTCGGGGAAGGCGGCGCAGGAACGTTTTCCGACGGCAAGCTCTACACGCGCTCGACCAAGCGAGGCGAGGTAGCCCGGATCCTTTCGATCCTCGTGCAGCACGGCGCGGCGGCCGACATCCTCGTCGACGCGCATCCGCACATCGGCACCAACCGCCTGCCCGCGGTCGTGCAGGCGCTGAGGCAGACCATCGTCGGCTGCGGAGCGGACGTGATCTTCGGCGCCAGGGTGGAAGCGCTGCTTCGCCGCGACGGCCGCATCTTCGGCGTTCGCACCGGCGACGGCCGCATCTTCGAAGGCGATGCAGTCGTGCTCGCCACCGGACACTCGGCGCGCGACATCTACACGATGCTCGGGCGGGAAAAGCTCGCGCTCGAGCCGAAGCCGCTCGCGATGGGAGTGCGCGTCGAGCATCCGCAGGACCTCATCGACCGCATCCAGTACGGGAGCGCTCCGCGGCCCGAAGGCCTTCCTGCAGCGTCGTACTCGCTGCTGCATCGAAGCCAGGGCCGCGGCGTGTATTCGTTCTGCATGTGCCCCGGGGGCGTGATCTGCCCGGCAACTACGGCGTCGGGCGAGGTTGTCGTCAACGGCTGGTCGCCGTCGCGTCGCAACTCGCCCTGGGCCAACTCCGGCATCGTCGTCGAGACTACGGTCGAGGATGCGCGCAAGGTCGCGCGCAATTTCGCGCACGATCTGGCGCGGGATCCGGCGCCGGATCTGGAAGGAGACGACGCGCTGGCCGGCATGCGGCTGCAGGCGTCGATCGAAGAGGCTGCAGCAGACGCCGGCGGGGGACGGGCGATGGCGCCTGCCCAGCGTCTGCTCGATTTCCTCGCCGGTCGCGACAGCGCTTCCCTGCCCGCCTGTTCGTATCCGCCCGGCGTCACGGCCGCCGATCTTTCGTCGGTGCTCCCCGCGGCGCTCACGTCGGCGCTTCGCGACGGCTTTCGCGAGTTCGGCCGGAAAATGGCCGGGTTTCTCACGGAGGAGGCCATCGTCGTCGGCGTCGAGACCCGCACGTCGGCGCCCGTTCGCATCCCGCGCGATCCGCGCACTTCGATGCATCCCCAGCTCGAGGGCCTTTTCCCCTGCGGCGAAGGGGCCGGTGCCGCCGGTGGAATCGTCTCGGCTGCGATGGACGGCGAGCGCTGCGCAGCAGCAGTGCTCGCGGCGGGCTCAGGAAACTAGCCCGCTGAAAAAGAAAGGGCCGGCCCCTCTTTCGAGAGGCCGGCCCTTTGTCGTGCGCCGCGGGCGCGCGCCTTACGGAGCGCCGAGCAGCAGAGGCACGTGGTTGATCGCGGCCTGGTGCCTCAGGTCGACACGCTTCTTGCCGCTGATCAAGGCACCGTCCCAGGTGCTGTTCTGGTCGACCTTGATCTTGCCGTTCGGGCAGAACGCGGTGCCCTTGCCGGTGACCTTCTGGCCGTACTTGCACAGCCCCTTGCCGTAGATGATCACGCGCGACGCATCGGCTCCGTTGATGAGCTGGATCGTCGTGTCGAACGACAGGTAGATCTTGCCGCTGACGCGCAGCACGAACGCGACCCCGGGGATGTTCGCGCCGTCCAGGATCAGGTTGGAGTGGTCGCCGCCGAACAGCTTGCGGAAGTCGATCACGTTGAGTGCGCCGGTGGCCGTCAGCGTCAGGCTGCCGCTGATCGGGATCTCGACCTTACCCTTGTTGTCGGTCTGGTTGAGGTTATCCAGCAGTCCGGTCGACGGAACGATCGTGTCGATCGCGTCCTGGCAGTCGGCGACACGCGTGCAGCCGCCGGTCGCGTCCAGATCGCGGGTCGGGTTGTCCGTCTGGACGGCCGAGCTTCCGGCCGCGACGGTGAACTGGTTGAGGCCCGGCAGCGTCACGTCGCTCGGGCGTCCGCTGATCGCCGATCCGCCGGTGCAGATGTCGCCGATCTCGTCGGTCAGCGCGCCCCACTGCGAGCCGGTTCCGCTCGCCTCGGTCGCGATGACGTCGCCGTTGACCGAGTTGGTGTCGCCGATGCGCGTCTTCTTCGCGCAGGAGTGACCGGTGATGTCCACTTCACCGCGGGTGCGGATCTGCACGGTCTTGGTCGGGTTGCCGCCGACGATCACCCAGTCACAGGCTGCCGGGATGATCGGCGGGCTGCCGACGCAGTCGCCGTTGCTGCAGTGGTCGCTGAGGGTGCACAGCTTGCCGTCGTCGCACGTCGCCTGGTCGTCCGGCGTGCAGACCGACGGGGAAGGCGGCGGATTGTCGCCGGTTGGCGCCGCGCCCGAGCACTTCCAGCAGGTCTCGACCGTGCAGGTGGAGCTGCAGCCGTCACCGCTGGCGTTGTTGGCGTCGTCGCAGGTCTCGCCGAACTCGAGGACGCCGTCGCCGCAGTTCACGCAGACCGACGAGTTCTTGCAGCTCGTTCCGGCGCCGCTGAAGCTGCCCTTGAGGTCGGCGCAGGCCGATGCCGTGACATCGCTGCACTGAGCCTGGCCGAAGCAGCAGGCGCCGCTCTCGAGCGTGCAGGTCGAGCTGCAGCCGTCGCCACTGGCGGTGTTGCCGTCGTCGCACTGCTCCAGCACCTTGCTGCTCTGGTTGATGATGCCGTCGCCGCAGGTGGCGAGGGTGCAGTTGTTCTTGCAGAAGTCGGCATCGCTCGTGTTGCCGTCGTCGCACTGCTCCTTGCCGCCGTCGTTGACGACGCCGTCGCCGCAGAACTCGAGGACGCAGGTGGAGCTGCAGCCGTCACCGCTGACGGTGTTGGCGTCGTCGCACTGCTCGAAGCCGGCGTAGACGAAGCCGTCGCCGCAGGCGGCCGCGTGGCAGTTCACGCAGGCGTCGGTGTTGTCCGTATTGGCGTCGTCGCAGGTCTCGGTGCCGTTGTTGACGAGGCCGTCGCCGCAGAACTCGAGGGTGCAGTCGGAGCTGCAGCCGTCGCCGCTGGCGGTGTTGGCGTCGTCGCACTGCTCGACGTCGGTCTGCACGAAGCCGTCGCCGCAGGTGGCGAGCTGGCAGTTCACGCAGCCGTCCGTGTTGTCCGTGTTGGCGTCGTCGCACTGCTCGAAGCCGGTGTGCACGAAACCGTCGCCGCAGGTGGCGACCTGGCAGTTCACGCAGGCGTCGGTGTTGTCGGTGTTGGCGTCGTCGCACTGCTCGGTGCCCATGTTGTTGGTGACGCCGTCACCGCAGAACTCGATCTTGCAGTTGGCCGAGCAGCCGTCGCCGCTGACCGTGTTGCCGTCGTCGCACTGCTCCGGGCAGAAGCCGATGGAGCGGCCGCGCGGGATGGTGCAGTCGTTGACGACGTGATCGCCGCAGAATTCCGTCTGGCACGTGGAGTTGCAGCCGTCGCCGCTCACCGTGTTGCCGTCGTCGCACTGTTCGCCGGGCTCGACGACGAAGTTGCCGCAGGCGGGCTCCAGCACCGTGGTCGTAGTGATCAGCTCCGTCGTCGTGGACACGCCGCCCGCGTGAGCCGCGCCGGTTGCAATGAACAGAAAGGCCGCCGCAACGGCGGCACTACCAAGCAATCGCCGGCACGACGACGACGAAATCGACGGAATCCGCATGGAACTACCTCCGAGCACGAGGGCCGCTCCTCCCTTGGAGCGGCTCTGTGGTTACGCGCTCCCCCCGGGAGTGCAGGCGCAGACGTTTTCACGATGGAGCAGGTGGAGCAAGGCCCCCGAATGCAAAAAAGCGGTGCGTACGCCTGTAGTTCCGTTCAGTCGCACTGCCGAGACCCGCGGCCGCGATGGGCTCTCAGGCACGCGTTGACCCCGGAAGGGACCTCGGGGCTGCGCCGCGGCCCCCCGAAGCGGGGGCAACAAAAGTATACTGACAGTATACTCTTGCATTGTCGTATATCGACCGCTAGCTTCCGCGGCGGATGGACGCCCTGATTTCCGAGCCGGACGAGCCGGTTGCCGCCGTCCCCGGGCGCCGCGAGCGCCGCAAGCTCGAGGTGCGCCGACGCATGGTCGAGGCGGCCGAAGCGCTCTTCGAAGAAAGGGGCGTGCACGCGACGACAGTGGCCGAGATCTGCGACCGCGCCGACGTCGCGCACAAGACGTTCTTCAACCATTTCCCCGCCAAGCAGGACCTGGTCCGTGCGATGGCCGACGCATCGATGGAAATCCTGCTGGGCGAGATCGACCGTGCCCGCCGCCACGGCCGCGACACCCGCGAAAGGCTTGTGCTGTTCTTCGAAAGCGTCGCCGAGCGCGCCCGTGCCGCCGGGCCGATGCACCGCGAGCTCCTCGCCGAGATCATCCATGCCGCCCAGCACGCCGACGACGAGCCGGCCAACGCCCGGCGACTTCATGCGGCGTTCTCGGCGATCGTGCGCGACGGCGTCGCTGCCCGCGAAGTCACTGCCCGCCACCCGGCCGAAACGCTGACGGACACGATCCTCGGGACGTACTACGCGCTGATGTTCAACTGGGCGAACCTCGAGGCGTACCCGATCGTCGAAAGGGCGCGATCGGCCGCCGCGTTCCTCGCCGACGCGCTCGCCGCCGGCGCAGCGAGCGCCAGCGAGCCGCCCGCGGTTCCGCTGCGCGCGGTTGCCGGCAGATCACGGCAGCGACAGGAAAGGGAGAGACGAGATGGCAAGGCGTGAAGTCGAAAATACCGTGCTGCCGATCCCGAACGGCTGGTTCGCCGTCGAGTGGAGCAGGGAACTGATCGACGGCCAGGTCAAGAGCATCCACTACTTCGGCGAAGACCTGGTGATCTTTCGCGGGCGCTCCGGAAAAGCGCACGTGCTCGATCCTTACTGTCCCCACCTCGGCGCCCATCTGGGCGAAGGCGGCCGCGTGATCGGCGACGGGCTGCGGTGCCCTTTCCACGGATGGACGTACGACGGCGACAGCGGCCATTGCACGCAAATTCCCTACTGCGAGCGGATTCCGCCCAAAGCGGCGGTGCGCTCGTGGCCGGTCGCCGAGAAGAACGGAATGATCTTCGTCTGGCACCACGACGCCGGCGCGGCGCCGAGCTGGGATTTTCCGGAGCTTACCGAGATCGGTCACCCCGACTGGTCGGAGCCGCGCACCTTCGAGCTCGAAGTGCCGGTGCACGTGCAGGACATGCACGAGAACAACAACGATCCCGTGCACTTCCAGTTCGTGCACGGCAACACCGAGCCGCTGCCCTCCGAGATTTCCTACGCTGCCGACGGCCGTGCCTACCGCATCTCGAGCACCCAGGTTCGCGACACGCCCTACGGACGCTTCGAGACCACGCTCGTGCGCGACTCGTGGGGAATCGGACTTTCGGCCGTCAGCACGGTCGGCATTCCGAATGCCGGGCTGCTGATGTTCTCGTCGACGACGCCGGTCGACCAGGGCCGCACGTTCTCGCGCTGGCTGCTCACGGCGACCAGGAACATGGTCGACCTTGCCGGTGAGGACTTCATGAACGGGTTGACCAGCGGCGTGATGCAGGACCTTCGCATCTGGTCGAACAAGGTGCACCGCGCGCGTCCCGTGCTCTGCGAAGCCGACACCTACCTGGCCGAGTTCCGCCAGTGGGTGAAACAATTCTACAGCGAAGCCGCCTGAGGATTACTGCGATGGACCGTCTGCTCGTCGTCTCTTCCGACTGTCATGCCGGGCTCCCGCCCGATCGCTACCGCGAGTACCTCGACCCGCAGTACCGCGACGCGTTCGACGTCGCGCTGCCGATCCAGATCGCCGAGATGCAGAAGATGTCGAAGATGTTCCTCATCGACGACATCAACGAACAATGGCGGGTGGACGCGGGCTCGGGCCTGAGCGGGGCGTGGGACCACGTTGAGCGCCTGCGCGTCATGGACGGCGACGGGATCGCTGCCGAAGTCATCTTTCCCGACGGCATCACCGAGATGAACACGCCTCCGTTCGGTGCCGGACTATCGCTGCCTGTCGAGGAGCGCATCGTCCCGGAGCTTCAGTGGGCAGGGGCCAGGGCGCACAACCGCTGGCTGGCCGAGCTCGTCGCGATGGCTCCGAACCGACGGGTCGGAGTCGCGCTGGTACCGGCGCTGTGGGACGTGGCCGAAGCGGTGAAGGAAGTGGAGTGGGCCGCTGCCAACGGTCTTCGCGGCATTCTTCTTCCTTGCGTGTGGGGCAAGCTCGACGCCTACCATCATCCCAAGTACGAGCCGCTGTGGGCGGCGTGCGAGGACCACGGCGTCATCATCCATTTCCATTCGGGCGCCGCGCCGATGGAAGATGCTTTCGGTTCCCTCATCGCGCCCGACGGCATTGCCAGGCCCGGGGCGATGGGCATCTACGTCTCCGAAGTCGTCTGGTGGGCGGTGCGGCCGCTGACGTACCTGATCTGGGGCGGAGTCTTCGAGCGCCATCCGCGACTTCGCGTCGCGATCACCGAGAGCACGACGATCTGGGTTCCCGAGTACCTCGCGCTGCTCGACCAGCGTTACTCGGAGACGCACTATGCCGCCAAGCTCGGCGACTACCGCAGTCATCTCAAGAGCAAGCCGAGCGAATACTTCGCGCGCCAGGTGGCGCTCGGCGCATCGTGCATGTCACGACGCGAGGCCGAGCAGCGCCACCAGATCGGCATCGACTGCATCATGTGGGGAAGCGACTATCCGCATCCCGAAGGCACCTGGCCGGTGACCAAGCCGCAGATGCACCAGGCGTTCGACGGGCTCCCGCATCGCGAAGTCGCCGCGATGCTCGGCGGCAACGCCGCGCGCTTCTATGGCCTCGACGTTGCAGCGCTTTCGCCGCTCGTCGAGCGGATCGGGCCGCCGGCCGCGAGTTTTGCATCCTGATCGCAGCCCGAAAGGGCGAGAATCGAGAATCCGCAGCCCGAAACGGCGAGGATCGAGAATCCGCAGCCCGAAGGGCGAGGATCGAGAATCCGCAGCCCGAAGGGCGAGGATCGAGTGGGAGGAAAACGATGTCCAAGCTGCGCTACGTCAAGACTGCCGGCCAGATCGCCAAGGCCCGCCAGAACAACCAGGAGTTCCTCGAGAGCACGGTAAGATCCCTGCGCTTCGTCTACGAGACGGACGCCGAGATCGCCGCCGCGCTGGTTCCCCAGCCGCTCGTCGTCGATCCGTCGAACCAGGTGTGCGTGACGTTCTCGCACGTGGCGATCCATATCAGCAAGGATTTCACGTTCGAGATCGGCTCGGCGATTTTCGGCGTCAAGGCGACGTACGAAGGAGTCGGCGGGATCTACCTCGTGACGATGCCGATGACGACGGAGCAGGCCGTCGTGCCCGGGCGCGAGACTTTCGGAGAGCCGAAGAAGATCGCCGCGATCGATTTCAAGAAGGACGGCGACCGCGTCAGCTGCGACGTCACGCGCATGGGATTCACCTACCTCGAAGGCAAGGGCCGCATCGGCGCCGATCTCGGGGCGCGCGAGTTCACCGAGTACGGCTTCTGCTACAAGGCTCTTCCTGCCTGCGAGAAGTCGCGGGCCTTCGACGTCGAACCGCTGCTGGTGCGACTCGAATGGCGCCACCGCCATACCGCCGTGCATCGCCTCGAGGATGCCGAGCTGAACCTTTACGATTCGATGTTCGATCCGGTCGCCGACGTTCCGGTGCGCCGCCTCGTCACGGCCGAATACGAAGAAGGAAGCGCTGAGAGCAACGGCCGCGTGCTGCGCAGCGTGCCCGGCGCCTGGCTCGAGCCATTCCTGCACCAGCGCTACGACGATACGTCCGGAGACGGCATCGAGCTCTGAGATGAAAGAGTTTCGCGGAAAAAACGCCGTCATCACCGGCGGCGCGAGCGGCATCGGCCTTGCGATCGCGAACGTGCTGGCGCGCGAGGGCGCGCGCATCGTCATTGCCGACGTCGAGCAGGGCGCCCTGGATCGGGCAGTCGCCGGGCTTCGCTCCGGCGGCGCCGACGCGATCGGCGTTCGCACCGACGTCAGCTCCTTCGAGTCGATGCAGGCGCTCGAAAAAGCGGCGGTCGCGGCATTCGGCAACGTGCACGTCTTCGTCGGCAACGCCGGCGTCGGTGCCCACGAGGACGTCTCGATCTGGGATCTTCCGCTCAGCGACTGGCGCTGGTGCATGGCCGTCAACGTCTGGGGCATCGTCCACGGGATCAAGGCTTTCGTGCCGGGCATGATTGCGCACGGCGAAGAAGGACACGTCGTGCACACGTCGTCGGGAAACGGCGGACTGGTGCTGGTGCCGACGACGCCCATCTACTCGGCGACCAAGGCTGCCGTCAGCGCGATCACCGAATCGCTGCACCTGCAGCTTGCGATGCAGGGCGCCAAGATCCACGCGCACGTGCTGTACCCGGGGCCTCACATCGTCTCGTCCAACATCTTCACGGCGGCGCGAAACCGCCCGGACCAGTTCCGGCGCGAGACCGAACAGGTGGCGCCGCCGGTGACGCTGGAGAGCCTCGGACAGATCTTCGAGGCGATGGGACGCAAGCTGGAGACGACGAGCCCGGCCGAGGTCGCGCAGCACGCGCTTGCCGGTCTTCGCGAGGATCGTTTCTACATCCTTCCGTGGAATGACGAAGGCATGAAGCGCTTTCGCGCCCGGATCGACGGCATCTGCGAGCTCAGGAATCCCGAGCCGCGATTCTTCTGAAGCAATGATGAAGCGCGCCGCACCTTGCGAGGCGGCGCGGCCTTGATGCCACAGCGGGCGTCGCGTATCCCGCACAGGTGAGCCACGTCATGCCTGCGCACATCGTCCGGCGCATCGGTGTCGTTGCGCTGCTGGTCGCGACGCTTGCACCGGCCTCCTCGTTTGCCGGGGATCCTTCCGATGCATCCGCCGATGCGTCCGCCGACCGGGTGAACGCGACCACCGTCGTTCCCGACCCCGCCCGCAAGGTGGGCGAAGTGCGCCTGCTGCAGCGCGGGCCCGGCGTGGTGGTGCAGACGCTTCTCGTCACCAAGCTGCTGTCGCGCGTCGTCTCCGAGATCCACGACAAGGAACACGGCAACTGGCCGGCGGACTACGAGCCGGCGCGAAGCTACCTGGCCGCGCTGGACGCTGCGCGCGACGCCGTCGAAAAGGGCGACAGCGAGGGCGGCGACCGTCATCGCCGCCTGCTGATCGAGTTCGCCGCCGACGACCAGGCTGCCACCGTCTCCTTCGGAACATTCGACAGCGACGCGGAAGCGCGCACGATCACGCCCCGCAATCGGCGGATCCTCCAGACGCTGGCGCTTCCGCGAGACTACGTGCTGCGCAACATGCGGCTGATTCTTGCGGATTCCTTCAAGATGGCCGAAGCGGACGTGGACAGGCTCGGGCCGCTCGGGCCGGCGTCCGCAGAGACAGTGGCCAAGCTGCCGCCGAAGCCCGCGCCGGGCAAGGCCGCCAGGCCGGAACATCCCGGGGGCAGCGCTCCTTGAGCACACGGCTTCGCAGCCTTCGCATCCCGCTGCTCGCGCTCTGTGTCGCCGTCACTGCGTGGCTCGGCGTGCATGCGGCGAACGTCGGCGTCGAGCACGACAACGAGTCGCTGCGCACGACCAACTCCGACGATCTGCGCGTCTACCGGAATTTCCGCGACACGTTCGGCAGCGACGAGGACGTCCTGGTCGCGATCGGCTATCCGCGCCTGCTGGGCAGCGACGGTTTGACGCTGATCGCGCAGCTGACCGACACGATCGGCAAGCTCGACGGCGTAAGCCACGCGTGGAGTCTGACCGACGTCGAGGAGATCGTGAAAGGAAGCGAAGGCGCCGTACCAAAACCACTTCTCGTTCCGCCGTGGACCGCCCCCGGCATCGAGGAGACCGCCGCCGCCGCGCTCGACCGCAATCCCGACTTCACCGGCTGGCTCGTTTCCGAAGACCGCAAGACGGCCGGCATCGTCGTTCAGATCGAAGACCGGCCGAACGACAACGAGTACCGCAGCCGCCTCGTGTCGGCGCTGCGCGCGATGGCGCCGTTGGTGGCTGCGCGCGGAGGCGAGCTGCACCTGACCGGAGTGCCGGTCCAGAAAATCGACGTCTCGGCCTACGTCGACCGCGACCAGAAGGTACTGCTGCCGGCCGCTGCGATCGTGCTCGGGCTGACGCTGGCGCTGTTTTTCCGCCACATTTCGGGCGTCGTGGTCCCGCTTGCCGTCTCGGGACTGACGGTGGTCTGGACGATCGGCACCTATTCGGCGACCGGCCATTCGATGAATGCGATCACCGCGCTGCTGCCTCCGGTGCTGCTCGTGATCGCGCTGGCGATGACGGTGCACGTCTACGACGCGTGGCTGGCCGGGCACAAGCCTGTCGGCATGGCGCACGACCAGGCGGAGCACGAAGAGGCGGAGCACGAAGACAGCGCACACCACGACAGTGCGCACGAAGACCGCTTCGACCGCGCCTATCTCGCAGTGCGGTCGGTGTTCGTGCCGGGCCTGCTGTGTGCCGTCACGACGGCGCAGGGCTTCGTTTCCCTGTCGGCCGGCGACCTTCCGGCCGTGGGACAATTCGGGTTCTTCGCGGCGTACGGCACCTTCGTCGCATTCGTCATGGCAATGACGGTGGCGCCGGCGGCGCTGAGCTACGTCAAGGCTCCGCCCCACCGCGCTTCGGACGAGCACGGCTGGACCCACCGTTTCCTCAGCTTCACGTCGGGCATCTCGACGGGCTACCCGATCACGGTCATCACGGTGTTCACGCTGCTGACGGTGGTGCTGTCGGCAGGCATCCCGCTGCTGCGCTCGAACACCGACCTCGTCGGCTTCCTGCGAGCAGATGCGCCGCTTCGCATCGACACGACGTGGATCGACGATCACCTGACGGGGACGCTTCCGCTCGACTTCATGATTGCCCGCCGCGACGGGAAGCCGGTCGAGTCCGTCGACGAGTTCCGCCGCCTGGCGGCGCTCGAAGACGCAATTCGCGCGCGTGAGCACGTCGCCGGCGTCACCAGCGTCACGGCGCTGGTGCGGCAGGTGCACCGCGCCGAAAGCGGCAGCGGCCGCCTCGAGCTTCCCTCCGACGAAGAGACCCTGCAGCACGAGATCGACCTTCTCGACGAGAGCGGCCACTCGCTGGTGCGGCATTTCGCGGCGCCCGAAATGAAGACGCTTAGAATGACGGTGAGGCTGCACGCGGTCGGAAGCGCGGTGTCGTCGCCGCTGGTCGCCGCGATCCGGGACGATGCCGCGCGCATCCTCGGGCCCGACCTCGTGCTCACGCCGACGGGCTCGCTCTGGCAGGTCGTGCGCGATTCCGAGAACCTCGTGCAGCAGCAGGTGCAGAGCTTCGGCTGGGCGATCGTGCTCGTCGTCCTCGCCATCGGCATCCTGCTGCGCTCGGTGGCGTTCACGGTGATCGCGATGATTCCCAACGTGATGCCGATCCTGTGGACCGGCGGTTTCATGGGTTTCGTCGGCATCGAGCTCAGCACCGGCACCGCGATGATCGCATCGGCCGTGCTCGGGCTGATCGTCGACGACACGATCCACTACCTTTCGTACTACCGCGGCGTCTATCGCGGAGATCCGGTCGCGGCGACGCGAATCACGAGCCGCGCGATCGGCGCTCCCGTCACCGTTTCGTCGACCGCCCTCGTGCTCGGCTTCTGGGTCGGCGCGTTCGGTTCGTTCCGCCCGACGATCTACTTCTCGCTGCTGACCGGGTTGACGATGATCACGGGGATCTTCTGCGACCTTCTCGTGCTTCCGGCCAGCCTCGTGCTGCTCGACCGCCTGGGAAAGCAGACGCAGGCGCTGCGGCAGAAGTGGAGTGCCTGAGCGCAGCCGTTTCGCCCTCGCGTTTTCGCCGATCCCCCGCTAGAGAGCGCAGCCGATGACGCTCCTGCCGCCCCCGCGAGGATCCTTCTAATGCTCGATGGAGCGTTGCTCCCGCTTCCGTGGGCCCTGCCTTTCGCCGGAATGCTGCTGTCGATCGCGATCCTACCGCTGGCGGCGCCGCAGCTCTGGCATCACCACTTCGGCAAGATCGCCGCGGCGTGGAGCGTGCTGGTGCTGCTTCCGTGTGCAGCCCTGTTTGGTGCGGGCACGGCACTGCAGGTGTTCCTGCACACGATCGTCCTCGAGTACGTTCCGTTCCTGCTGCTGATCGGGACGCTGTTCACGGTGGCGGGAGGAATCCTCGTCGTCGGCAACATCCACGGGGATCCGAAAACCAACCTCAAGCTGCTCGTCCTCGGTGCGCTCCTGGCCAGCGTGATGGGGACGACCGGAGCCGCGATGCTGCTGGTGCGGCCGCTGGTGAGGGCGAACGACGGACGCCGCCACAACGCGCACGTCTTCGTGTTCCTGATCTTCGTCGTCGCCAACATCGGCGGCGCGCTGACTCCTCTCGGCGATCCGCCGCTGTTCCTCGGCTACCTGAAGGGCGTGGGTTTCTTCTGGCCCACCGTGCACCTGCTCGCGCCCACGTTGCTGGCCATGCTGATCGTGCTCTCGGTCTTCTTTGCGATCGATACGGCGATGTACCGGCGCGACGCGCATTTCCGGCCGCTGCGCGACCCTACGCCGGACTCGCCGGTGCGGGTCGAAGGGCGCGGCAATTTCGTGCTGCTGCTCGCGATCGTCGCCGCGGTGTTCGCCAGCGGGGTGTGGCATCCCGGCGTGTCGTGGACCGTGCTCGGAATCGAGATCGAGCTTCAGAACGTCGTTCGCGACGTTTCGCTGCTCGCGATTGCCGCGGTTTCGCTGGCGATCACGCGCCGCGAGGTGCGCCGCGAAAACGCGTTCACGTGGGGTCCGATCGTCGAGGTGGCGATCCTGTTCGCCGGCATCTTCGTGACGATGATCCCCGCGCTGGCCATCCTGAGGGCCGGAACGCACGGGGCTCTGGCGCCCGTCGTCTCGCTGGTGACCGGGCCGGGCGGGGAGCCGGTCAACGCCGCGTACTTCTGGCTTTCCGGAGGCCTGTCGAGCTTTCTCGACAACGCTCCGACTTACCTCGTTTTCTTCAACATGGCGGGGGGCGACGCCGCGCACCTGACGGGGCCGATGTCGCACACGCTGATGGCGATTTCGGCCGGCTCCGTTTTCATGGGCGCGAACTCCTACATCGGCAACGCGCCGAACTTCATGGTCAAGTCGATCGCCGAGGAACGCGGCGTCGCGATGCCGGGATTCTTCGGCTACATGGCCTGGTCCGCCGCCGTGCTGATCCCGACCTTCCTCGTCGTGACATGGGTGTTCTTTTAAGCCCCGCTGCGGATAAAAAGGCACATGGAGAGGGCGCGCATGCCGGAGTTCATCTACCAGGATCTGTTCCCGCATGAGGCGGACACGACCGAGTTCCGCCTGCTGACGAAGGACTTCGTCCAGACGGCAAGCTTCGACGGCCGGGAGGTCGTCAAGGTCGATCCCGAGGCGCTCACCTACGTCGCGCACCAGGCGTTTCGAGACTGTTCGTTCCTGCTGCGCGAGAAGCACCTTCGCCAGGTGGCGGCGATCCTCGACGACAAGGACGCGTCCGACAACGACCGCTACGTCGCGCTGACGATGCTGCGCAACGCCGAGGTCTCCGCCGAAGGAATCCTGCCGTTCTGCCAGGACACCGGAACCGCCACGGTGATCGGCAAGAAAGGACAGCAGGTGTGGACCGGCGCCGACGACGCGGAATTCCTCGCCAAGGGTATCTACGAGACGTACACGCAGGAGAACCTGCGCTACTCGCAGAACGCGCCGCTGGACATGTTCCGCGAGATCAACACCGGCACGAACCTGCCGGCGCAGATCGACCTGTACGCGACCGAAGGCGAGGCCTACGAGTTCCTGTTCGTCGCCAAGGGCGGAGGCTCGGCGAACAAGACGTTCCTGTTCCAGGAAACACGCGCGCTGCTGACTCCCGAAGGCCTCGCGCGCTTTTTCGACGAAAAAATCCGCGCCCTCGGCACCGCGGCTTGCCCGCCGTACCACCTCGTGTTCGTGATCGGCGGAACTTCCGCCGAAGCGTGTCTGAAGACCGTCAAGCTCGCATCGGCCAAGGCGCTGGACGACCTTCCGACCACCGGCAACGAGTACGGCCGCGCTTTCCGCGACATCGAGACCGAGAAGAAGGTGCTCGAGATCGCGCAGGCATCCGGCATCGGCGCCCAGTTCGGCGGCAAGTATTTCGCGCTCGACACCCGCGTGATCCGGCTTCCGCGCCACGGCGCCTCGCTGCCGGTAGGCATCGGCGTCTCGTGTTCTGCCGATCGCAACATCAAGGCGCGCATCGATCGGGACGGCATCTGGCTCGAGAAGCTCGAGACCAATCCAGGCCGCTTCATTCCCGACAGCCAGCGGGTGCTCAAGCAGTCGGGAACAGTGGCGATCAACCTGGATCGCCCGATGAAAGAAATCCTCGCCGAGCTGACGAAGCACCCGGTGACGACGCGACTTTCGCTGACCGGAACCCTGATCGTCGCGCGCGACATCGCGCACGCGAAGCTCAAGGAGCTGCTCGAGCGCGGCGAAGAGCTGCCCGACTACTTCAAGCAGCATCCGGTCTACTACGCAGGACCGGCCAAGACTCCGAAGGGACTGCCGTCGGGAAGCTTCGGCCCGACTACTGCCGGTCGCATGGATTCGTACGTCGACCTCTTCCAGTCCCACGGCGCCTCGCTGGTGATGCTCGCCAAGGGCAACCGCAGCCCGGTCGTGACCGAGGCGTGCCGCAAGCACGGCGGCTTCTACCTGGGGTCGATCGGCGGCCCGGCGGCGATCCTGGCCCGGGAGAACATCCGCAAGGTCGAAGTCGTCGACTTCGCCGAGCTCGGGATGGAGGCCGTCTGGAAAATCCAGGTCGAGGATTTCCCTGCGTTCATCCTGATCGACGACAAGGGGCACGACTTCTTCCGCGCCGGGCCAACCAGCCAGCCGCCCCAGCCCCTGATTGCGCTGCCGGCGGGAAAAGGCGCCTCGCCGAAGGGTGGGGCGTAACTCCGGGGGCGCTGCAGCGTCATTTCCGTCGATGAGAATCTCGCGGAAACACCCCCTCTCGAGAAAAACTGCGGTGCTGGCAGCCGCCGTGCTGGCCGCGGCCGTCTACTACGGTTTCACGGGAAGGCCGGCTGTGCTGAACGATGTCCCCGCGGCCGCGAGCCAGACGGCGCAGGCGCCCGCCCAGGCGCCGGCCCAGGCGCCGGCCAATGAAAAGGACGATCCGATGGCCAACTACACCAAGCCCAGCGACAACGAGCTTCGCCAGAAGCTGAGTCCGCTTCAGTTCAAGGTCACCCAGCAGGAGGGCACCGAGCCTCCGTTCAGCAACGACTACTGGGACAACCACCAGGACGGAATTTACGTCGACGTCGTCTCGGGCGAGCCGCTGTTCAGCTCGAAGGACAAGTTCGATTCCGGCACCGGCTGGCCGAGCTTCACGCGGCCGCTGGAACCGCACAACGTTGCGGAGCACAGCGACAACAGCCTGTTCATGCGCCGCACCGAAGTGCGCTCGGCCCATGCCGATTCGCACCTCGGACATGTCTTTGACGACGGCCCGAAGCCCACCGGCCTGCGCTACTGCATGAACTCGGCGTCCATGCGCTTCGTTCCTGTCGACAAGCTCGAAGCCGAAGGTTACGGGAAATACCTGGCAGTGTTCGGCAAGAGCCCTTCCGGCAACGGGGCGTCGGCTGCTGCAGCTGGCACGGCGACAGCACACGATCCGAAGGACGCGGCCTACGAAGGCAACCTCGAGGTCGCGGAGGTCGCCGGCGGATGCTTCTGGGGCGTGCAGGAATTGATCCGTCAGCTACCCGGCGTCGTCACGAGCGAGGTAGGCTACACCGGCGGCAGCGTCTCGAACGCGACTTACGAGAATCACACGGGCCACGCAGAAGCGGTGCGCATCAAGTTCGACCCGGCCAAACTCAGCTACGCCGACCTGCTGCACTACTTCTTCCGTCTTCACGACCCGACGACGATGAATCGCCAGGGCAACGATGTCGGCACCTCGTACCGCAGTGCGATTTTCTATCTCGACGATCGCCAGAAGGAGATTGCCGAGCGCGTCAAGCAGGACGTGGACAAGTCGGGCAAGTGGAAGAGCCCGGTCATGACCGAGATCTCGCCGGCGGGGCAGTGGTGGCGCGCCGAGGAATACCACCAGGACTACCTCGAGAAGAACCCCGGAGGCTACACCTGCCACTTCCTCAGGGACTGACGCAGGACGAGGGAGCCCGACCCCCCGATCGTGCCGGCGATGTTCGCCGGCACGCTGCGTGACCATGCCGCGCGACAGCCTCTTTGCCGATGAAGCGCAGCACCTCGCACGCCTGCCGATTGCCGACGCCGAGGTGCTGTTTCTTCGCTGGCTCGACCTCGGGCAGGAGCCGGAGGCGGTTCTTCGAAGACTGATCGACGAGAGCGACTGGCGTGGCGAGACGATCCGGGTCTGGGACAAGACGTACCTTCAACCGCGCCTCATTGCGTGGCACGGCGACGACGGCACCGGCTACCGTTACAGCGGTCGTCATCACGAGCCGATGCCGTGGACGCCGCTGCTGCTCGATCTTCGCGGCCGTGTCGAGGCTGCGGCCGGCTGCCGGTTCGACAGCGTCCTCGTGAACTTCTATCGCGACGGCAACGACAGCGTCGCGATGCACAGCGACGACGAAGGCGAGCTTGGGCCGGAGCCGGTGATCGCATCGCTCAGCCTCGGCCGGACGCGCACCTTCGTGATGCGCCACAAGACGGATCGCTCGCAGAAGATCCGGCGCCTCGAACTTCCTTCCGGCAGCCTGCTCGTGATGCGCGGAGAAACGCAGCGCCACTGGCAACACGGGGTCCCGAAGGTGAAGGCGCCGTGCGGTCCGCGCATGAACCTCACGTTTCGCCGCCTGCTTGCGTGGCGCGGCTGAGCGATCGTCGCTTCGCTCAGGGAATCTCGGTGAACCACGGGTAGCGCGTAATCTCGCGGTACCCCATCCGAAGGTAGATCGGCTCTCCCATCACCGAGGCCTGCAGCGCGGCGAATTTCGCACCCATGTCGAAGCCGGCGTTGGTCGCGGCGCGCGTGCACGCCTCGGCAAGCCCGCGTCCGCGCGCCTCGGGCGTCGTGCCTACCCAATAGATGCCGGCGACTCCGTGCGAGACCAGCACCATCGCTGCCGCCGCCGGCGTGCCGTCGAGCCTTGCGATGAACGCCGCGACCTGGGGGAGCTCGAAGAAGCGATGGTCCGCGAACTGTTTCGTGGCGACGTCCGGTGGCATTCCGTATGTCGCGTATGCAGACGCGGAAACCGCGGCGAAAGCGCGCGCTCCGTCGCCGCCGTGCACGCGCTCGATCGATGCGCCGGCGGGAAGCGGCTTGTCATCGAGCCTTTTGTCGCACGCCATTCCGGGGCTGTTGCCGAAACGACCGACGCCTTCGCTCTCGAGAAGCGCCGCGAGATCGTCGTCCCGGTGCATCATCGCGATGAAGGTATAGCCGTGGCCGCGGTCGCGGAAGAACGCGCGGGTACGCGCGACGACGTCGGTGGCCGTTACGCAGACGTCCGTGCGCATCACTCCGGTGAAGCCGACCGGAAAACGGTGGCCCGGCGCAAAGAATACCAGGCCGTCCTCCTCGTGCACGATGCCGCCGGCGGTCGAGCGCGCGCCCTCGCGATTGAATTCGATGAGGTTGAGGTCGGCCCTTACGAGAAGCTCTGCGTCGTCCATCCGGCGACCATGCGACGGGAACGCGGCAAAGGAAAGAAAAGCCGGGGCCGTACGCGCCGCCCTGCGTCGCGGCTCAGCGCGCTGCCGCGTCGGCGTCCTCGTCCCGCGGCGGCAGCGTGAATGTCTCGCCGATCTTCAGCACCTTGACGCGACTGCGATCGCCGTCGTCGGCGTCGACGGCCTCCATCAGGTCCTTCGGCGGCTGGTCCAGCGGCTCGAACGAAAGGTCGAACGTGCCCCAGTGCATCGCGATCATGTAGCGCGCCCCGAGATCCTGGAACGCGCGGTACGCTTCGGCGGGATTCTCGTGCTGCTCGCGCATGAACCAGCGCGGCTCGTAGGCGCCGATCGGCAGCAGCGCGACGTCGATGGGCGCGAACCTTCGGCCGTACTCGCGAAATCCGTGGAAGTAGCCGGTGTCGCCGGCGAAGTAGTAGCGCGTCGTCCCCGAGTCGATCAGCCACGAGCACCACAGCGTGCGGTTGGGCGGCTGGTCGATGCGCCGTGACCAGTGCTGGGCCGGCAGGCACGTGATCGTCCAGCGGCCGTTCTGCGCGCTCTGCCACCAGTCCAGCTCGACGACGTTGTCGCGGCCGTGGCGGCGGAACCATTCGGCCAGCCCGAGAGGCACGAACCAGTGCATCGTCGCCGGCAGCCCCTCCACCGAGCCTGCATCCAGGTGATCGTTGTGGCTGTGCGAGATCACGCCCATCGCGTCGGCCGGGATCGATTCGATCGGAAGCCCCGGCGGCGTGTGGCGTTTCACGACGATCATGCGGCGCGCGAAGTTCGGATCGGTGACGACGACGTCGCTGCCGTCGTGGATCGCCATCGTCGAATGGCCTATCCACGTGATACGCGGCTGCGGCGCCGGCACCGAAAGCTCGCTGCCGTCGTTGGGGACCACCGGCAGCTCGGGTGTGTGGCTGCGGTCGAACGGGTTGCGGGTCAGCACGAGGCGGAAAATGCGCGTGCTCGGCGGCGTGAACGGGTGCCACGGGTTGAAGTAGATGCCGTTCTCCACGTGCGCCGCGTACAGCGACGCCGGATCGTCCCAGGATCCATAGGGCCTCTGGCCAACCGGATAGGGAAGGCAGCCCGCGCTGAGGCACGCCGCCGCGACGACGGCGAGCAGGAACGGACGCAGGCTCACCGCACGCAGACTGAGGCGAACCGGGCGCGAGTCAACTCGCGCAGATCGCCGTCGTTGTGCGACCGGCGGCGCCCGGGTCTAATGACGCGGTGGATCGTCGCTGGATCGTTCCCGCCGCAGGCGCTGTCGCGGTGCTTCTCGTGGTCACTCCGATGTTGCTGTCCCACTTCGGCGGCGATCGGGACGAAGTCGTCTTCTGGGCGATGGGCAGCGAAGCCGAGGTGGCCGATTCGCTGCTGGACGGGTTTCGCGCCGCGGAGCCCGGCATCGCCGTGCACGTCCAGCGCATCCCGTGGAGCGCGGCGCACGAGAAACTGCTGACAGCCTACGTCGCCGGCGCGATGCCGGACGTGTTCCAGATCGGAACGACGTGGGTACCGGAGTTCGCCGAGCTGGGCGCCCTGGAGCCGATGGACGAGCGGATTGCGTCGCTTCCCGGCGGCGGCAAGACGTTCTTCCCCGGTGCGCTCGATACGTGCGTGATCGGCGCAAAGGCGCTTGCCGTGCCGTGGTACATCGACACGCGCATCCTGTTCTATCGCCAGGACCTGCTTCGCGAAGCCGGTGTCGCCGAGCCGCCGCACGAGTGGCAACAGTGGCGCGACGCGATGCAGAAGTTCCGCGACGCAGGCGATCCGGCGCATCCCCGCTATGGCGCTTTTCTGCCGATCGACGAATGGCAGGTGCCGGTCGCACTGGTGCTGCAGCAGGGCGGAAGCCTGCTTCGCGACAACGACTGCTACGGGAACATGCAGAGCGCCGAGGCGCGCCGCGCGCTCGGCTTCTACGTCGACCTGTTTCACAGCGGCCTGGTGCCGCAGCGCTCGGCGGCGCAGATTGCCAATCTTTACCGGGAGTTCGCGCAGGGCTACTTCGCGTATTTCGTCTCGGGGCCCTGGAGTCTCTCGGAAGTCGCAAAGGTCTTTCCCGTATACGCTCTGCACGACAAGTGGGAGACGGCTCCTCTGCCGGCTCCTCATGCAGCGGAGGGACGCTTCGGAGTCTCGATCGCCGGCGGCGCCGACCTGGCGATCTCGCCGGCGTCACCGCGCAAGGAAAAGGCCTGGAAGCTCGTTCGCTACCTGACAGCAGGCCATGGCGCGTGGGATTTCCGGAAAAAGGCCGAAGCTTTGCCGGCCAGGCGCGAGGTCTACGATCACGACAGGATGTCGTACCAGGACCGGCTCCAGCTCTCTTTCGTCTCGCAGATCGAGAACCTTGCCACTCCGCCGAAAATCCCCGAATGGGAGCGCATCGCCGCCAAGCTGACGCTGCATCTCGAGCGCATCGTGCGCGGCGACGCGACGATGGACCAGGGGCTGGCCGACCTCGACTACGACATCGACTCGATCCTGGAAAAACGCCGCTCGCTGCTCGCCTCCCGCGGCACGCCGTGCACGACCCCGGGCCCGGGGGCGAGAACATGAAGGCCCGCGATGCCCGCAGCACAGCCGGTCTGCTGCTTGCCGGTCCTGCGCTCGCGTTGATCGTCGTGTTTTTCTTTCTCCCGGTTGCCGCGTCCCTGCTGCTGAGCGTCACCGATTTCGATGTCTACGCGCTGGCGAATCCTCACGACCTGCGCTTCGTCGCGCTCGACAACTACCGCGCGCTTCTTGCCGATCCCCAGTTCTGGACCGCGCTCCGCAATACTTTTTATTTCGTGCTCGTCGGCGGTCCGCTTTCGATCGGCGTCTCGCTGGCCGCCGCGCTGCTCGTCGACTCGCGCGTGGCGCGCATGAAAGGCCTCATGCGCACGGTGTTCTTCCTGCCGGTGACGACGACGATCGTCGCGGTCGCGGTGGTGTGGCGCTATCTTTACCACCCGCGGTTCGGGCTCATCGACCAGGCGCTGGGGGCATTCGGAGTAAGACCGGTGGACTGGCTCGGCGATCCGGTGTGGTCGATGCCGGCGATCATCCTCATGGCCGTGTGGAAGAACTTCGGTTTCAACATGATCATCCTGCTGGCCGGCCTGCAGGGGATTCCCGAGAGACTGTACGAAGCGGCCAGCCTCGACGGCGCCGGTGCGTGGCGCCGCCTTCGCTCCATCACGCTGCCTCTTCTAGCGCCGACTCTCGGCTTCGTCTCACTGCTGACCGCGATCGGCTACTTCCAGCTCTTCGCCGAGCCTTACGTAATGACGCAGGGCGGGCCCGCCGGCAGCACGCGCAGCATCGTGCTGCTGATGTACGAAGAGGGATTCCGCTGGTGGAACCTCGGCCGCGCGGCGGCCGTGGCATTCCTGCTCTTCGTCGTGCTGCTGGCGGCGACCGCGATTCCCGTGGCGCTGCGGCGACTTCGCAGACCGGCGCTTTTCGCGACGGGCGAAGGAGTCCATCGATGAGTCGCCGGAGCCTGGCCGCCGCAGTTGCCGTCAACGTGCTGCTCGTGGTTGCCGCCGCGCTGACGCTGTTCCCGCTGCTGTGGATGCTGTCGGCGTCGCTGATGCCGTCCGGCGAAGCGCTGTCGATCCCGCCCAGGCTTCTGCCGAGCGCACCGACGCTCGAGCACTACCGCGATCTTTTCGCCCGGCTGGACCTGGCTCATTCCATCGGCGCGAGCCTGTTCGTGTCGCTGGCGGCGACGTTTTTCTCCGTCTGCTTCAACGCGATGGCAGGCTATGCCTTCGCGAAGCTTCCGTTCGCCGGTCGCGAAAACCTGCGACGGCTTTTTCTGGCTGCGCTGGTCATCCCCGGGCAGGTCGCCATGCTTCCGCTGTTCCTGCTTCTGCGGCAGATGCACCTGGTGGGAAGCTGGTGGGGAGTCGTCGTGCCGGGCATGGCGAGCATCTTCGGAATCTTCCTCGTCGGGCAGTACGCGCAGTCGATTCCCGATGCGCTGCTCGACGCCGCGCGCGTCGACGGTGCAAGCGAGTTGCGCATCTTCACCGAGATTGCGCTTCCTCTTTGCCGGCCCATTCTCGTGACGCTCGCCGTCGCGACGTTCATGGGCACGTGGAACGATTTTCTCTGGCCCCTGGTCGTCTTGTCCGACGATCGGCTCTACACGCTTCCCGTCGCGCTGGCCGGACTGTTCGGAGAGCACGTGCAGGACACCGAGCTGATGATGGCCGGCGCAGTCGTGACCGTGATTCCTGTCATGCTCGTATTCCTGCTGCTGCAGCGCTACTACGTGGCGGGCCTGACGGCCGGTGGCCTCAAGGGCTGAGCGCAACTGCGCCGGAGCCGATTTTCCTTGCTTCTGCTTCGACGCCTCGCGCTTGCGCTCCTCCTGCTTGCGGCCCCGCTGGCGCCGGCGCCTGCTGGCGCCGAGTCGCCGGCCGCGCGGGCGCCAGGCGCAATGGCGACGGGCCCGGTACAGGTCGATTCCGGAGAAGACGCATCCGCGTGGACCGCGCTCGCGTCGCCGAGTGCGCAGGCGAGCATCGTTGCCGGAAGCGGCAGCGAAGGTGGCGCGATCTGCCTCGATTTCGATCTCGGCAGGGGACGAAGTCACGCGATCGCGCGCCGCAACGTCTCGATCGACCTTCCTGACGACTACATGTTCGTGTTCCGTATCCGCGGCGACGCGGAGCCGAACACGATCGAGATCAAGTTCATCTCCGGCGAAAACGTCTGGTGGAGGCGTCTGCCCGACTACGAGATTCCCCACGACTGGACGGAGCTGAGAGTTTCGCGTCCGCGCATTTCATTTGCGTGGGGACCTGCCGGCGGCGGCATGCCGTCGCACCTGGATGCGATCGAAATCGCAGTGGTCGCGGGCAAGGGCGGAAAGGGGCGACTGTGGATCGACGAGATCCGCGTCGAGCCGCGCGATGAGAGAGCGGCAGCCGAGCCTCCGAAGGTCAGCACCAGCTCCAACGGGGAAGATGCTTCGCATCTGCTCGACGGCAACGAGGCGACGGCGTGGTACAGTGCATCCGGCGACTCTGCGCCCGAGGTGACGCTGGATTTCCACCAGCCGTTCGAGCTCGGCGGCCTCGAGATCGACTACGTCGATGCGCAGATTCCGCGCGCGTACATCGTCGATGCGTCGAAGGACGCATCGGACTGGCAGGAGATCCGCCGGTTCACCAGGGCGCGGGGTCCGACGGACGCCGTTTATACTCCCGACGTCTACGCGCGATTCGTGAGGCTGCGCTACTCCGTCGGCCCCGGTCGCACCATCGCGATCCGCGAGATCCGTCCCCAGCCGTTCGAGTTCTCGGCTTCACGCAACGGATTTGCGGCCGGCATCGCCGCGCAGGCGCCGCCGGGACAGTATCCGCGCTATTTCTCCGGCGAGCAGAGCTACTGGACCGTCGTCGGCGTGGCCGACGGCAAGCAGGAGGCGCTCATCAACGAGGAAGGAAGCGTCGAAGTCGATGCCGGCGCCTTCACCCTCGAGCCTTTCGTCACCACGGACGACGGGGTGAGGACGTGGAAGGACGCTACCCACGAAGTCCGCCTCGAAGACGGCTACCTTCCGATACCCACCGTCGTTCGCCGCGACGGCGATCTCACGCTGGCAATCACGGCATTCGCATCGGGAACGCCACAGGCAGGAACCCTGTACGTGCGCTACCGCGCAACGGCGGCGACGGAGCGAAAGCTCGGCCTGGTGGTCGCGCTGCGGCCGTTCCAGGTGCTGCCGCCGTGGCAGGCACTCAATCGCACCGGCGGCGTATCCACGCTGACGCGGATTTCGCGCACCGGATCGACCATTCACGCCGACGATCGCCGTGTCGTTGCTCTGAGCAAACTCGACGCGTTCGGAGCGGCAGCCTTCGAGGAAGGCGACATCACGGCGTTTCTCGCCGATCATTCGCTGCCGTCTTCGGCGGCCGTCGACGATTCCTTCGGCGCCGCATCGGCCGCACTTGCGTGGGAGTTCGACGTTTCGAGCACGCCTCGCGATGTGTGGATCGCGGTGCCGTGGGCGCGCGCTTCCGTCGTCGCGGCGGATGCCGCGGGTGCGGAAAAGGCGCTCGCTGAGACCAGAGGCTGGTGGCACGGGCGCCTCGACAGCGTGGACATCGAGCTTCCGCGCGCGGAGAAAGCCTGGGTCGAGTCCTTGCGCAGCAATCTTGCCTACGTGCTGATCAACCGCGACGGCCCGGCGATCCAGCCTGGTTCGCGCACTTACGAGAGGTCATGGATCCGCGACGGCGCGATGACGTCGAGCGCCCTTCTCGAGCTCGGCCTGGCGCAGGAGGCCAAGGAGTTTCTCCGCTGGTTCTCCGGTTTCGTCGATCGCGACGGGCGCGTGCCTTGCTGCGTCGATGCGCGCGGCGCCGACCCTGTTGCGGAGAACGACAGCTACGGCGAATTCATCTGGGGTGTGGCCGAAGTCTGGCGCTTTACGCGCGACCGCGCTTTCGTGCAGGACCTGTGGCCACGCGTCAAGGCGGCTGCCGGCTACATGAACCGGCTGCGCGCGACGCGAATGACCGAGGCCTACCGCAGCGGCGATCGCCACGCGATGTACGGCCTGCTTCCGGAATCGATCAGCCACGAAGGCTACAGCGCGAGGCCGGTGCACTCGTACTGGGACCAGGCCTTCGCACTGCGCGGATTTACCGATGCCGCAATGCTTGCCGGCGTCGTCGGTGACAACGAGACCGAGGCGGCGCTGGCGGCCGATCGCGACGAGTTCGAGAAAGACTGGAGCGCCTCGATTCGCGCGGTGATCGAGGCGCACCACATGGACGTCGCGCCGGCATCGGTGGAGCTGGCCGACTTCGATCCGACGTCCACCGCGGTCAGTTTCCTGCTCGGCAGCGACCACGTCTATCCCCGCGACGTCCTCGAGCGCTCGTGGGAGAAGTACGCACGCGAACTCGGCGCACGTCGCGACGCGCATTCGCCGGGAGTCGGCTATACCGGCTACGAGCTGCGGAACGCGATCGCGCTGATGCTGGTCGGGCGCAAGTCCGATGCCCTTGCGCTGCTTGGATGGATGGTCTCCGACCAGAGGCCGCCGGCGTGGCACCAGTGGCCCGAGATCTCGTGGACGGTTCCTACCGAGCCTCAGTTCCTCGGCGACCTGCCGCACACGTGGATCGGCTCGACGTACGTGCACGCGCTGCGAAGCCTCATGGTGATGGAGCGCGACGAGGAAGCGGGAGCGCGGCGGCAGCCGCCTTCTCTGCTCATCGGAGCGGGCATTCCTCTTTCCTGGCTGGACGGAGGCGAGACCGTTCGCGGCCGCGACCTGCCGACCTGGTTCGGACCCGTTTCGGTTTCGTGGAGCCGCGACCAGGGCGCGACCGCAGCAGCGGAGCGCCCGGTGCGAATCGACATCGCTTCGGGGGGTGGGCTGCCTGGTTCGTCCGCTGCGCACGGGAGCGGGCGGCGGTTCGAGGTTCCCGAAGGTGGCATCGAGGTGGCCGCGCCGTTTGGCGCAGATGTGGATACGGTAACGGTCGACGGCGTCGTCGATCGGCTCGAAAAAGGTGCCGTGCGGGTGCGCCGGCTACCGGCCACCGTAGTCTTCCAGTATAAGCCGCCACTGGAGAAACCATGGTGAGCGAAGCCGAGCCATCCAAAATAGAAAGCGAAGTCGAGCCGTCCAAAGTACAAAGCGAAGTCGAGCCGTCCAGGATGGAAAACGAAGCCGGGCCATCCGGGACAGAAAGAGAAGTCGAATCGTCGAAGATGGCAAGAGAAGCCGACGACGGACCCGAGACGACGGGTTCGCCGCAGCCGACCGACGAAACGGGCACGCCCGGTGTGTGGGTCGATGCCAAGGCTCCCGACTTCGCGCGCCTTCACGATGCGGCTCCGCACGTGCGCGTGCTGTCGAACGGCAGCTTCTGGAGCATCGTCAGCTCGGCGGGTTCGGGAACTTCGCAGTGCGGCTGGTTTGCCGTCACGCGCTGGGCCGCCGACCGCATCTGCGACGAAGAAGGTGTTCTCGTCTACCTGCGCGACTTGGATTCGGGCGAAACCTGGTCTCTCGGAGCGACGCCGATGGGCACGGCCGGCGGATCGATGCAGGCCCGTACCTCGCCGGGATCGGTGACGCTCGGACGGCGCCACGCGGGCATCGATGCGAGCTGCGAGATTTTCGTCGCCGCCGATGCCGATGCCGAGGTGCGCCGCATCGTGCTTCGCACGCGCGCTGCTGCCTCGCGGCGCATCGAAGTGACGGTGTGTGCCGAGATCGTCGACGGACATCGCGGCGGCGACGACGGGCATCCGGCGTTCTCGAAGCTCTTCGTCGAGACGGGCTTCGATCCGGCTTCGGGCGTGGTGACGGCGCGGCGCCGCCCGAGAAGCGCCGACGAAAAACCGCTGTGGGCCGCTGCCACCCTGGCCGGCGAAGGCGAGCTCCAGCTGGAGACCGATCGCTGCAGGTTTTTCGGCCGCGCCCGCGCCCGCCGCTGCCCCGCCGGGCTCGCCGACTCGTCGCCGCTTTCCGGCTCGACCGGGAGCGTGCTCGATCCGGTCTTCGCACTTCGCCGCACCGTCACCGTCGCGCCGGGCGCCGACGCGGCCGTCACGTGGATTCTCGCGGCCGGCAGCGATCGCGATCCTGTCGTCGGTGCAGTTACGAAGCTTTCGGCTGAAGCAGCCACGGGTGTGAAAGAGGCCGCGAAAGCTGCGGCCGCGCTCGAGAAAGCCCGCCGCAAACGTTGCGCGATCTCCAGTGAGCACGCCGAGTTGGCGCAGGAGCTGGCGGGCGCGATGTTTTTTGCCCATCCGGCACTTCGAATGCCGCCTTCGCAGGCCAATGCGGCCGGTGCAGCCGCCAGTCCGCTCGGCAAGCTCGGCATTCCCGGCGATTCGCTTCTCGTGGTCGCTCCGCTGCGGCATTCGGATCTGCCGCGAGCGCACACCGTGCTGCGAATGTGCCGCTACCAGGCCGACCTCGGCCTGCCGCTTTCTCTCGTGCTGCTCTGCGAAGAAGAACAGTGCCGGGACGGAAGCTGTCCGTTTCGCGCCGAAACGGCGCAGGGCCCGCTTCGCCTGGTCGCCTCTTCGGCCACCGAGCTCGGAGACGATGCCGTCGCGGCGCTGCGCGCGCAGGCCCACTGGCTCGTCGCTGCGGAGCTTCCGGAGCTGGCCGATGCGAATGCCGTCGCTGCGCCGCCCCGCGCTCGCGCCCGCGCACCGAAGCACGACCCGACGCCGCCGACCCGCGAGAAGCTGCAGTTCGACAACGGCTACGGCGGATTCTCGAGCGACGGCCACGAATACGTGGTGCGCGTCGGACCGGCCTCGTTGTGTGCTCCCGGCGAAGGGCCCGTACCGCCGATGCCGTGGTGCAACATCGTCTCGAACCAGCGCTTCGGGTTCCTCGCGACCGAGACCGGCGCCGGCTATACGTGGGCCGGCAACAGCCGCCAGAACAAGCTGACGCCGTGGAGCAACGACCCCGTACTCGATCCGTTCGGCGAGGCGCTCTACCTGCGCGACAACGCGAACGGTCGCTACTGGTCGCCGCAGCCCGGGCCCGTACCGTCGGGCGCGTGGTGCGAAGTTCGTCACGGCCTGGGCTGGTCGCGCTGGCTGCAGCGCTCCGAAGCCATCGAGCAGGAAGTCGTGGTTTTCGTCGCCGGCGAAGATCCGGTCAAGATCGTGCGCGTGCGCCTGGCCAACCGCGGAACCCGCGAGCGTGACCTGTCGCTGTACTGGTACGCACGGCTCGTGCTCGGCGTGCAGCCGATCGAATCGTCGCGCTTGGTTGCGACGTCGTTCGACGAGGCCCGCAACGTGTTTCTCGCGAACAATCCGCTGAGCGAGGATCATCGCGGCGCCGTCGCGTTCGCGGCGGTGCTGCAGGCGCCCGGCGGATCGGCGCCGGCGTCGTTCACGATGGATCGCGCATCGTTCCTCGGTCGCGGAGAGACCATGCAGGCTCCGCGCGCCGTCGCGGACGGCGGAACACTCGACGGCGCGACCGGCGGTGATCCGTGTTTCGCGCTGCAGGTGCCGCTCACGCTGCCGCCGCGCGGAGAAGTCGAGGTCGTGCTGGCGTTCGGACAAGGCACCGACAGCGATGCTGCGCTGGCTCTCGTCGAGAAGCTTCGCCGGACGCCGGCAGTCGAAGAGGCGCTGGAGGCCACGCGCGCATCGTGGCGAGACCTCGCCGGCGCCGTTCAGATCCAGACTCCGTCACGGTCTTTCGACCTCCTGATGAACGGCTGGCTGCTGTACCAGGTGTTGAGCTGCCGGATGGACGCACGCTCGGCGTACTACCAGGCCGGAGGAGCCTACGGCTTTCGCGACCAGCTCCAGGACTCGGCTGCGCTGCTTTACGCGCGACCCGACCTGACCCGCGCCCAGATCCTGCTGCACGCAGCCCACCAGTTCGTCGAGGGAGACGTGCTGCACTGGTGGCATCCGCCCGCCGCTCGCGGCACGCGCACGCGTTTTTCCGACGACCTGCTGTGGCTCCCGTTCCTGGTGACGACCTACATCGGAACCACCGGGGACGAGAGCGTGCTCGACGAGAAGGCACCATTCGTCAAGGCGCGGCTCCTGGAACCGGGCGAGGACGAGACTTACTTGTTGGCAGATCGAAGCAGTGAAACCGCCAGCATCTACGAGCATTGCTGCCGCGCGCTCGACCGCTCGCTGACGCACGGTGCGCACGGTCTTCCGCTGATGGGCACCGGCGACTGGAACGACGGAATGAACCGCGTCGGCCGCCGCGGCCAGGGCGAGAGCGTGTGGATGGCGTTCTTTCTCGTCAGCATCCTCGACCGCTTCGTTCCGATGGTCGAGAAGCGCGCCGACTGGGAAAGATTGCGGCGCTACCGCCAGTATCGCCAGTCGCTGGATGCCCCGATCGCAACGACAGCGTGGGACGGCGCGTGGTACAACCGCGCGTACTACGACGACGGCCAGGTGCTCGGCTCCCACACCAACGAGGAGTGCTCGATCGACGCGATCGCCCAATCCTGGGCCGTGTTGTCGGGTGCGGCGCCGCCGGACCGCGCCGCGCAGGCCATGCAGTCGCTTCGGGACAAGCTCGTCGACGAGAAAGCGGGAATCATCCGCCTGCTGTGGCCTCCGTTCGACCATTGCAGTCACGACCCCGGCTACATCAAAGGCTACGTACCGGGCATCCGCGAGAACGGCGGCCAGTATACGCACGCCGCCGTCTGGGCGGTCCGGGCGCTCGCGAAGCTGGGCGACCGCGAGCTGGCGATGAAGTACTTCGAGATGGTCTCGCCCGTCACTCACGCGCGCGACCGGGAGGCGACCGACGTCTACAAGACCGAGCCGTACGTGATCGCCGCCGACATTTACGGCGTCGATCCCCATCTCGGCCGCGGCGGATGGACCTGGTACACCGGGTCGGCTGCGTGGATGTATCGCACGGGCATCGAGTCGCTGCTCGGACTGACGATCGAGGAAGGCCGCCTGCTGCGCATCCGGCCCTGCATTCCCGATTCCTGGCCCGGCTTCCGCATCAAGTACCGCCTGCCCGACCGGCGCACGACGTACGACATCGAAGTCGACAATCCGTCGCGCCGCTCGGCGTCGGTGGTGTCGGCGATGATGGGGAGCGTTGCGGTTCCCGTCGACAAGGCCGGCGCGCGCATCGTGCTTCGACGCGACGGCAAGCTGCACAAGATCAAGGTCATCCTCGGGTGATCCTGGGCTGAAATCCGCGACAGGCACTCACAGCGGCGTCGCGGACGGGCGGCAACGCATGCGTGTCCTGTATCGATTCAGGAGCTGCACGACAGCATCGAGCAGCCAACCCGGGCGCGGGCCCAGTCGGGCCGGCGCGCGGCGAAATGCTCGAGTCCAGGTCGCGGCGTGTACGGATCGCGAAGCGCTTCGAGCAGCTCGTGCACCCGCGAAACGTCGCCGGCTTCGGCCAGGTCGATGGCTTCCTGCGCGAGGTAGTTGCGAAGCACGTAGATGGGATTGACGGCGTCCATCGCGCGGCGCCGGCCTTCGCAGCCGCGGCTGTCGTCGCGCACGCGCGCCGCGTAGCGGGTGAGCCACGCGCCGAGCGCATCGGCGACGGCAGCGCGGCGATCTGCGTCGTAGTACGCTTCGCCGAACACGGCGACGTCCGGTGCCGCGGGATCCACGAGGGGCAGGGCGCGGAAGAACAGCGTCATGTCGATCTCGCCGTCGTAGAGCAGCGAGAACGCTTCCTCGACGAGCTCGTCGTCGCCGCTGCGGTCACCGTCGAGCCCGAACTTTGCCCGCGTCATCGCCCCGGAGGTCTGCGCATACGTGCGACGGTAGTGCTCGAGCCCTTCCTTCAACTCGTCGACGGATGCGAACGCCGGCACCAGGGCGTTGGCCAGGCACGCGAGGTTCCACAGCGCGATCGAAGGCTGGCGGCCGTACGCGTAGCGGTGCATCGCAGCGTCGGTGGTGTTCGGCGTCCAGCCCGGATCGTAGTTGTCGACCCAGCCGTAGGGACCGTAATCGATCGTCAGCCCGAGGATCGACATGTTGTCGGTGTTCATGACGCCATGGACGAAGCCGACGCGCATCCAGTGCGCGATCATGACGGCCGTGCGTTCGCAGATTTCACGGAACCAGCGCACGCGTCGCGCCGCCGGATCGACCTCGTCGATCCACGGAAAATCGCGCGAGATCGTGAATTCGACGAGACGCTCGAGCAGCGGCGTGTCTTCGCGCGCCGCCAGGATCTCGAAATTGCCGAAACGCAGGAACGACGGTGCGACGCGGCAGACGATGGCGCCGGGCTCCGGCCGCGGGTGGCCGTCGTAGAGCACGTCCCGCACGACTTCTTCGCCGGTCGCGACGAGGCTCAGCGCCCGGGTGGTCGGTACGCCGAGGTGGTGCATCGCTTCGCTGCACAGGAACTCGCGGATCGACGAGCGCAGCACCGCGCGGCCGTCGGCCGTGCGCGAGTACGGCGTCGGCCCGGCACCCTTCAGCTGGAGCTCCCAGCGCTCGCCGCGCGAATTGACGTACTCACCGAGCCCGATCGCGCGCCCGTCACCGAGCTGGCCGGCCCAGCTGCCGAACTGGTGACCGCCGTAGCACGCGGCGTACGGAGTCATTCCGGCAAGCAGCAGGTTGCCGCCGAACACCGACGCGAACTCCGGCGCGAGCACGGCTTGATCATCGATCCCGAGCAGGGAAGCGACTTCCCGGGAGTGGGCCAGCAGCGACGGGGACGCCACGGGCGTGGGCTCGGCGAGCGACCAGCACGCGCCGCGCACCTGGCGACGGAAGTTGCGCGTCTCGCTGTCGCCGGCAAGCTCGCGGACGAAACGGTTGTCGAAGCGTTCGGCCGGCATCGAGAAGCCGGTCTGCGACCGGCGCTCGCCTGCCGTGGTCACGGCTGCGGTGTGCGCGTGCGCAGGGAGTCGATCGCGTGGACGGGCGCGGTGTCGCCCGCCATCAGGTGCGCGATCGCGCTGTAGACGAGGCGCTGGCTGGCGAGCATCGATTTTCCGGCGAATACGCTCGAGGCAACGTCGATCGAGTAGTGCCCGCCGCCTCCGACCACTTCGACGGTGGCGTCGGGGATCTCTTTCTCGATCGCCTCGCGAAGGGCATCGACGACGGAACCCGAAAAATCGGTGGGATGAGAAGACGACATGGAGACTCCGCCGTGCACTCGCCGGTGCAGAAGGCGAGCAAAACTAGGGTCGATCTCGCCTCGGGTCAACCGCTGGCGCGAAAGCGGCAACACTTCCGCGCTCGTAATCGCTTCAGGCGCCGCGCTCGCGAAGCGAGCGGCCGGCTTCGTCGAACAGGTAGACGCGATCCGCGTCGGCCCTCAGGCGCAGTGGGGCGCCCGGATCGAGGCGGTGCGTTCCCGGGACACGGGCGATGGCCATGACGCGCGTCGAATCGTTTTCGACTGCGCCGACCACGGCATGGATCAGCGTTTCGTACCCGAGGATCTCGACGTGGTCGACGGTGGCATCGATCGCGTCGCCTTCGCCGGGGCCCGCAACGGAGAGGTTCTCCGGGCGGATGCCGAAAGTTGCGATTGGCGCGCGGTCCACTGCGTTCCTGGTCGCGGCGCGGTCGATCCTCAACCGGGCGCCGGTGCCGCGGATGTCGGCGAAGCCGCCGCGCACAGCGGAAACCGGCAGCAGGTTCATCGGCGGATTGCCGACGAATCCGGCAACGAATGCGTTGGCGGGGTGCTCGTAAAGCTCGGCCGGCGGCGCCACCTGCATGAGCATGCCGCGGTCGAGGACGGCAACGCGCTGGCCGAGCGTCATTGCCTCCACCTGATCGTGCGTGACGTAGATCATCGTCGTCTTCGTGCGACGCTGCAGGTCGGCGATCTCTGCGCGTACCTCGCCGCGCAGCTTGGCATCGAGGTTCGAAAGCGGCTCGTCCAGCAGCGAGACGGCGGGCTCGCGCACCAGGGCCCGTCCCATCGCGACTCTCTGGCGCTGCCCGCCCGAAAGCTCTTTCGGGAGCCGGTCGAGAAGCGGCGCGAGGTCGAGCATCGCGGCGGTGCGCGCGATCTTCTCGTCTCGTGCAGCGGCCGAATCTCCGCGGATGCGCAGCGGGAACTCGAGATTGCGGCGCACCGTCATGTGCGGGTAGAGCGCGTAGTCCTGGAACACCATCGCAACGTTGCGCTCCGGAGGCGTAAGGCCCGTGACGTCGCGGTCGCCGATGCGGACGCTGCCGGAGTCGGCCGTCTCCAGGCCTGCGACGATGCGCAGCAGCGTCGACTTGCCGCAGCCCGACGGCCCGACGAGAACGACCAGCTCGCCGTCGCCCACTTCGAGGCTGACATCGTCGAGCGCGCGCACGCCCGCCGTAAACTGGCGCACGAGATGATCGCAGTGCACCGATGCCACGGCGTCAGTTGAAGAAGCGTTCCTCGGCCAGGAGCGGCAGCGCGTCCTTCACCCAGGGGTCCTCGGCGAAGAGCGCCGGCACGTATCCGCCGGAAAGGTAATTGGCGACTGACAGGAACAGCATGAGCTGGTCGAGCGCGAGCTGGTCGTACGCGACGCGGCCGGTGTCGGGCACGACCGAATCGTAAAACCCGAAGGGACCGTACATGTCGTAGCGCTTCGCGAGATCCATGAGATCCTCGGCAGCATCGTCCGGGGACACGGCCAGAGCCAGCGCCGCGGCGTGCGCAGTGACGACGGTCTCGTCGTAGCCGTGCGAGCCGAGGGCCTTCATGCCGTACTCGTGGTAGCGGCCGGTGTTGGGATCGATGCACGGCGACATGCCCCAGACCGGATAGCCGAGCACCTGGGTTGCGTAGTATTTCTGCAACAGCGCGTGGGCCTGCCCGTTGGGCCCGAGGCTGCGCGGCGCCCAGCGGCCCTCGTCGAGCACGAGACGCGGCATCAGCGCCTCGAACATGCTCCCGCCCCAGCTCGGCACGTACTCGTACGAGCGCCAGCGAAAGTACGCGACGGTCATGTCCTGGCCGCGCGAGCTGCGCCATGCGAGCTGGTTCAGCTCCGGACATTCGCCATCGACGCAGCCGGGTTTGGATGCGCGGTGCATCGCGTACCAGTGCGACGGCGGCGCGTCGCCCTTGCCGATCGCGATGAGGCTGCCAAGGCGCGCCTCGGTGAAGAACGACCCGTACTCGTACGCCGACAGCGCGCCGAGGCTGGCGTAGTAGCCGTGCGACATCAGCCCGCTCGAGTCGTCGTAGAACCAGTGCAGGTCGATCGGCTCGAGAAGCTCGTTGATGGACTTTTGAAGGTCCGGGAAACCCTGGCGCGCAATCATCAGGCCCGCGACCAGCCAGCCCGTGTCGACGAAGGACAGGAAGCTGCTCGTCGGCTCGAGCGACGTCGTGTCGTAGTAGTTGAAGAAGTATCCGTCGAAACGCTTGAGGGTCTCCAGCGTATCGATGATCCGCACCGTCCATTCGCGTGCGTCGTCGTCATCGATCAGGCCGAGGCGCCGGGCGGCGACGATTGCGGCAAGCTGCAGCCCGACGTTCGTGATGTTCGTGTAGTCGCCGACCTTGAGCGCGAGCGGGGGCACCAGGCCTCCGACGATGCGCACGTTGTCGACGACCAGGCCGCTGTCGCGATCCGTATACGCCTGGAGGCCGGTCCACGTGTCGCGAGCGACGCGCCAGAGAAACTCCTCGCGGCCTCGCGGCAGGCTCTCCCGAGGGGAGAGAAGCTGCTCGGGCCATGCCGTCAGGCGCCTGGAGATCGCGAGCCGCGATGCGATGAATCCGCCGTGCTCAGCCTCCCACTGATGTTTTCTGGTCGCTGGTACGGCGGTGAGGATGGACGGAAGGTTGGTCACGACTTTCTCGTGCGCCTCCGGTTGGGCGGGCACCGTGGATGTCGGCGATGACGGAGTGGTCGTGACGGCAGTGCCGGCGCCGGCAGCGAGCGGCTCCGGCGCCGCCGTCGGCGCAGTAGCCGAGCCGTCCGGAGCCGGCGCGGCAGCAGCGGCCGGCGGCGCCGTGGAGAGGTCGAGGATCGGCTTGTTGCCGGGCAACGAAGGCGATTGCGATTTTCTGCCTGGCGATGCCGGCAACGCGGGCGATGCCGGGCGTGTCGCCGACGAGTGCGTTTTGGGAGCGACGACCGGCAGCGGCTTGGTCACTGGCGACTCGTGAGCCAGCGCAGCCCGTGCACCGACCATTGTCACGAGCGCTGCTGCAAGGCACGACGGGCCGACGCGCAACCAGTGACGGGACACTCCCGCCCGGTCCACTCCAACACAACCGCCCACCGTCATTCGCCCATCGATCACGGTCCCCCCGGGGCGTGATGCCACGTGACGATTCTCTTCGTGTCACAGGGGCGGCCGGCTCGCAATGGTCTATCGCCGCTTCGCCGTCGCGCCCTCCAATGTTAAGACGTCCCGTCATGCCTGCATCGCTGGCACAGCGCACCGTGTTCGACGATTCGCACGCCGCAGGTCTGCGTCTGCCTCTGGACGATGCGCTTGCCGCACTGCATCCCGGTGCGTCGTTTCCTCTGATCGAAGACCCGCGCCGCCTCTCGCGTGCGCTCGTCTTCGGCATGATGGTGTTGAGACCTGCTTCGCGCGCGTGGAATCCGGATGCGCGCGGGCCGATGGTCGATGCGCTGCCGCTGGTTGGCGACTGGTGCTACGACGTTGCCGGAATCGGCGGAAGCTGGCCGGTTTCGGCGGGCAACGCGGTCGATGCGTTTCGCCTGGCGCTTCAGTACGGGACCGTTGATGCCGTGATCGCCGGTGCGACGACCGTGTGCCGCGAAGGCGTCGGCAGCGATGTCGCTCCCGGTCACATCTGGCAGGCATGGCACGCGTTTTCGTGGCCGGTGCTTCGACCCTGGCGCGACTCGCTCGAGCCCGCGGTCGCGCGCACGAGGCGACGCTGGCAGGAGCTCGGCGTGATTTCGGAGCGGCCTCATCCGGCGCAGATCGTCGTCACGCGCAGCGGGCTGTCGCCGTTGCCGGGCCGGGAGCTGCTGGACGCGCGGATCTTTCGCGAGCGTCATCCCGACGGCTCCGCGATCGAAGCAAGGATCGTGACGAGCGAAGCCGGTGCCGAGGCGGTCCGCCGCCAGGCCGGCGCACGCGGCCGGCGGATCGATGCGATGCTGCTGGTCGCTTCGCCGCCGGACGACCCCTGTGCAATCGACGTGGCACGCGTGCCCGCGCTGCTTCGCGAGCGGCTCGACGTGCGCGTGGCCGAGCACGACGGCGGCGCGATCTCGCTGGCCGCCTTCGTCGATGCGGGCGCAGTCTCGCAGCTCAACCTTACGCTGATGCGCCGGCGGTCGGTGCGCGACGTCGTCGCCCGGAGCACGCGCATTGGCGCTGCACTTCGCGACGAGGTGCTCGAATCGTGGGAGCGCAGGCCTCGTTATTTCCCGCCGGCGGGTGGAGCGCTGCCTTCGTCGTGGAGGCCGTTTTTCGCGGTCGCGGAGGAAGGGGACGACGGCGAAGCGGTTGCCGTCAGCTTCGAGGTGCGAACGCGGAGCTGATCATCCCTGGCCGAGAGACCATGCGGAGTCGTTGCGGATCGAGCCGGCCAGCTCGCCGAGGCAGTGCTCGAGGATGCGCGCGAGGTCGGGCTCTCCCGGCATCTGGCTGCTGTGCTCGCGCATCGAGCAGGAGTGACGCTCGGCTTTCTTGCGCTTGATGCCCGGAGGCGGCGCGACTTCGAGATCGACCTGGATCTCGACCGTCGTCTCCCACCCTCCGCCCGACTCCACCGAGCTCACCCAGAACTTCTCGAGCTCGCTTCCGACGAGACGGCCGTCGCCGCCGGGCACGATCAGGTGGCCGGCGCCGCGCAGGTCATCGGTCAGCATTTCCGTGATGTAATCGGTCGCGCGCCTGGCCAGGCGGACTTCGTGGCCGCCGACGGTGCCGATCGTGTCGTCGTCCGAGCGGCTGTCGCTCGTGTTGGCGACGTGGAACGAGCGAGGCTGGGACGACTTGGGCAGCGAGGTCGTCATCGTCGCCCACGCCGGAAGGCGCACGACGACGCCGCCTTTGCCCGAACGGAACCGGAAATCACCGGCCAGGTCTTCGGTGAGCGCGGCCGAAAGGCGCATCCACGTCGCAGTCGAAAGATTGCCGTCGATTGCGACCGTGCGCTGGTACGACATCGTCGCCGCCGTCGGAGCGCCGGGAGAACCGCGGAATTCGGCGACGAGCTCGGCTACGCGCAGCGGCGGCGTAGCTTCCGAGAACGCACGGGCCGGCGGACGCAGGCGAGCGTAGAGGTCGATCGTGGCACAGGCACCGGAGGTGCCGTGGCAAGTCATTTTCGCGTCGGAGAGGCTGTCGTCGATCGATTCCTTGAGAATCTGGGTTGCGTCGCCGACCACGGCAACGTCGGCGCGGACACTGCCGGTCGCGAGCTTGATCGGTGCACGCAGCAGCGGACCGGCGCCCCCGCCGGCGACGCCGAACTGCGAAGCGCAGCCGGACAGGATCAAAGAGAGAATAGGGAGCAGCGGCCCGGCAGTCACCAGCCGGCGGGTGCGGGGTCGTGAGGGCAGGGCGGGGTCGGCGTCGTCTCGATCGGCCTCGGTTACCATCGGTGCGCCCCGTCGTTTTTGAGCCCGCGCGCGGCGACGTGCAAACTCCGCCTCTGCACAAACCGGAAAGCGAGGGGCCGCGGCGGTCGCTGCAGCGGCGCAACTGCGGCATCGATCGCCAGATCGGGACAAGGGAGAAACGTGATGGCTACGCACAAGGAGACGATCTTCGACAGGATCCTGGCCGGTGAGATCCCGTGCCATCGCGTCTACGAAGACGAGCACGTGCTGGCCTTCCTCGACATCAATCCCCTGTCGCTAGGCCATACGCTGGTCGTCCCGAAGGAACGGGCCGCATTTCTGCACGAGTTGAGCGACGAGGCTTCGGCGGCGATCGGCCGGGTGATGCCGCGGCTTTGTCGCGCGGTCATGCACGCGACCGGCGCGACGGCCTACAATATCCTGCAGAACAACGGCGCGTCGGCCCACCAGGCGGTCTACCACGTGCATTTCCACATCATTCCCCGCCTGGCCGACACGGGGCTCGGCATCGGCTGGACCCCGCTTCGCCTGGCGCCGAACGTTGCCGAGGATCTGCTCGCGAAAATGAAGGCGTTGCTGGCGCAGTAGCCTGCTACTGGCTGCGTCGCAGGTCTTCGGTGTGGACGAGGCGGTCGAACTCGGCCAGCGCCTCGGCGGGATCCGGAGCCACGACGATGCCGTGCATGCCGAGCAGCCGCGCGGCCTTTACGTTGCCCTCGTAGTCGTCGAGGAACACCGCATGCTCCGGGGGAATGCCCCCGAGGAACTCCAGCGCTTTCTGGAAGATGCGAGGATCGGGCTTGCGGTAACCCACCTCGCAGGAATCGACGACGATGTTGAAGAGCTCGTCGACCGGAATCATGCCGCGCCACGCGTCGCGGAACTCGCGCACGTTGTTGGTGACGATCGCGGTGGCGATGCCGCGGCGGCGCAGCTCGCGCGCCCGGTCGAGAAAAGCCTGGCGCGGTCCCGTCGAGCGGGCGAGCGCCGCAAGGACGCGGAACAGGTCGGCTTCGAAGCCGCCGACGCGCCCGAGCTCGAGGATTTTCTCGCGTGCCCTGACGAGATCCAGCTCTCCACGCTCGAGGCAATGCCACGGATGATCCGAGTCGCACTCGTACGGGCCGAACACGGTATCGAGCATCACCTGGGGATCGACGCCGATCGATTCGGCAAACCGGCGCGCCGCCTCGAACGGCGATTCGGTGAAGACGCCGCCGAAGTCGAAGAGCACGGCGTCGATGCGCGGCGGGCCGCTCATGCCGGCTTCGCGCCGTTTGTGGCGATGCAGCGACTCATGTGTTCATCCCGCCGTCGACGACCAGCGTGGAGCCGGTCGTGTACGTGGACGCGTCGCTGACGAGGTAAAGCACGCTGCCGACGATCTCTTCGGCCGGAGCGATCCTCTTCATCGACGTCGCTTCGACCATCTGGCGGTGGAACTCGGTGCCTTCGACCGCGCGCACCATGTCGGTGGCCACCGGCCCCGGCGCGAGCGCATTGACGCGCACGCCGAGCGGCGCCCACTCCTGCGCCATCACGCGCGTCAGCGACTGGAGCGCGGCCTTGCTCGAGCAGTACAGCCCGATCGTCGCTCCCGGCCGCATCGCGCCGACCGAGATCACGTTGACGATGGCGCCGCCTCCGTGGTCGGCCATCCATGCGGCGGCAAGGCCGGCAAGGTGCAGCGGGCCGCGTACGTTGACCGCGTAGACCTTGTCGAACAGCTCGGGAGTTCCGGCGATCAGGGGCCTGGCAGCGGGATTGGTGGCCGCGTTGTTGATGACGATGTCGATGCGCCCCATCTCTTCGAGAGTCCTCGCGACGACCGCTTCGATCTCTTGGCTGTGGCCCATGTGGCACGACATCGCCAACGCGCGCCTGCCGAGGGAACGGATGCGGGAAGCGGCTTCTTCGCAGGGTTCGAGCTTGCGGCCGCAGGCGACGACGTCGGCGCCGGCCGCAGCGAGGCCGAGGGAGATCGCCAGTCCGAGGCCGCGGCCGCCGCCGGTCACGATGGCGACCTTGCCGCCGAGGTCGAAAGGGGTGCCGTTCATGTCGGAAACCCGTTTGCGGCGGGAAAGCAGCCGATTCAAGCCCACGCCACGGCGATCATCCGTGGTCCCGCATATGGGAGACGCCCGTGCGAGACGGCAAAGTTGTCGATCGCGACGACGTCGCCGGCCTTCCACGGATGGACGACCAGGTGCTTCCAGATCACCTTGCGAAGCTCCTCGATGTCCTCATCTGCCATCGCGCTCCCGTCGAGGTGCGTGCAGCTCATCGCCTGCTCGTCGGGCGGCCGCCTTCTCTCGACGATCTCGAGAAGCCGCGCCACCTGGATCAGCAGCCAGTGCTTCCACGTCGGGCGCAGCGCGTGGATGCGCCGGTACTCGCCGGCGGCCTGGCTCGGATGGAAGGTCGTCACGTGGTTGTGCCACAGCGGCACGCCGGTTTCCGGATGCGTTCGCACGACCGGCTGGGTGCTGACCAGGCGAAGACCGTCCGCACCCGTCCACACCGGCTCGAAACCTTCGGCGCGGCAGCGCTCCTCGACGGCGGCGCGATCGGTGGTCAGGAACATCTCGTCCCAGCGCTTGAGCTGGAAAGGGTTGAAACGGTTCGTGCTCGAGGCGCCGCCGTAGTTGCGCACGATGCGGATGCCGCGCCTCTCGAAACGCTCGACCAGCGCGGGATCGAGATCCGCGAGCACGCGGCGGAAATCGCACAGCGGCGTCTCGCCGCATCCGCCGGCAGGCTCGACGAGGCACGAGAAGAACAGGCGCCGCGGCGGGTTCTTCGTAAAGCTCATCTCGCAGTGCTGGGGGATCGGATAGAACGGCGGCAGCTCGCTCGCGGTAAAGACGTGAGACGTCAGCGCGTTGCGCGGCGACGTGCCGAGGTACTCGTTCTTCAGGTCGTCGTCGATCGAGCGGGCCACTTTCTCGAAGCCCGCGGCGTCGCGCACTGCGAAGCCGCGCAGCAGGATTGCGCCCCAGCGGCGAAGCTCTTCACCCACCCACTGCTCGTTGCTGCGCAGCCAGGCGCAGAGCCGGTCGACGTCCGCATCGTCGCGCGCGGAGATCACCAGCGGGAGGCGGTCCGGGTGGGCGTCGAGCGGCCGCACGTCATAAGGGCACCCCGGTGGTACCGGGGCCTGCGGACGTGACGACGGCGCGTCGGCGCTCGAGACAGCGTGCTGCACGCCTCCAAGATTAGAAGCAGGACCAGGCCGAGGCGAGGATCGCGCAGGATCTCTCATCTTAAAAGGTTAGGCTCGACTAACGATCGTTTGGTATTTTGGGTGCACCGCAACTGCAGCATGGCTTGCCGCACCGCGCTAAAACATTTGCGCGATCACGGCGGCGCCAGCGGCGCCGATGCTCGTGAACAACGCAAGAACCTTCGCGCAGACGAGGTCCGCGCGTACGGTCATGCCGCGTGTCGCCCGGCACGCGGGCCTGTCGGCGATGTTGTTGCGAGAAGACGGTACAGACACGAACGTTTGTTGCGCAGTCGCAGCAATTGCTCCCTTGACCCAGTGCGATCCCGCAACGTACAACCGTGCGGCCTCGCTGCCTTTCGCGTTGCGCCTTGCACCGGGGCCTGCCGGCCCGGTGTTCCTGAGCGTGTCCCGTCGATGGCTCCCGGGGCGGGAGGAGGATCCGCATGAACATCTCTCGCTACGGCGCGGCCGTAGTCGCCACTGCGCTCGTCGGGCTGCTTTCGCCGCGGCCCGTGCACGCGCTCACGGATGCCGAGCTGAAGTGCTCGGCGGCCGTCGGCAAGAACCTCGGCAAGCTCGAAACCTCGATCGCCAAGATCGTCGCCAAGTGCCACGACAACGACATCTCCGGCAAGGCCCCCGATCCGAACCACTGCCGCCCGTTGCCCGCCGACACGCAGGCGGTCGTCGATGCTGCCAAGGCCAAGTTCATCGCGTCGGTCGGCAAGAGCTGTTCGAGCGTCTGCTCGCTGTCGAACGACGTCGTTTGCGTCAGTGACCTTTCGTGCCCGGCCTCCCACCAGAATCCCACCGCCGAGGGCTGCTCCGGAAAAGGTGGATCCAAGCAGTTCTCGCTGTCCGACCTCGGCTGGCCGGGACCGTATTGCGACATCGTTCTCGGGCATCCCATGCGAAAGACCGACGATCTCGGCACCTGCCTTGCCGCTCTCGTCGACAACGTCACCGGTCCGGTCGACCAGGCGATCTACGCCAACCTCAACGGAAGCTCGGGGCTGACCTCGGATTCGGCAAAGTGCGTGTCGAAGATCGACAAGGCGGTGGCCAGCGCCGTCAGTCGTTCGTACACCGCGACGGCGAGCTGTCGTGACGCACGCCTGCAGGCCGGAGCGGCTTCGTCGCCGCCGTGGGCCTGCGCGACCAACGACGCCAACACGATGACGGCGATCGCATCCAACATCGACAAGCTCAATGCGACGATCGACAAGTCCTGTGCCAGCGCCGACATCACGGCACTCGCCGGCCTGTGTGCCGCCGCCGGGGTCACGCCGATCACCGTGCAGCAGGCCAAGGACTGCCTCGACGAGCTCGTGCGCGAGGAAGCAACCGAGGAGCTCAGCCCGTCCCACCACGTCTTCTCGGTGATGGGCCTGCTCAACGTCTCGCACCCGGCTTCGGCCAAGTCCTACTGCGGTGACGGAATCGTCGAGCCGACCCGCGAGGAGCACACCGGGGTCGGCGAAGAATGCGACGGCTCGGATGCGCCGTGCGGAAGTGGCCACTGCCTGCCGCCGGGTGACACCTTCGAGTGCACCTGCGATTCCACGCCGCGCGAGCGCTTCATCGTCCAGGGCGATGCGGCCCACACCGACAGCGATGCGGGCTGGGAGGGATCCTCCCACGACGCCACCCACAACGACGGCTTCGGCTACGTCACCGCATTCACCAACTGCGACTGCACCCAGTTCTCGGGAGCGACGTGCACGGGAGCGAGTGCCAACAAGGTCTGCGACGTGCACGGCGACATGGAGCCGCGCTGCAGCGACGACCCGCACGGAACGCAGAGTTGTGACGAGCGCGGCGACAACGACGGCGCGCCGGAGGATTACGACTGCTACCGCTGCGATGACGACAGCCTCAACCCCGGGACGTTCTGCGTCGTCGACACCGCGAAGAAGGATTCGCTCTGCCAGTCCCAGTGCGTCATCGACTCCGACGGAACGCATACCGGGATCGCCTGCCAGAAGCAGGGCGACTGCGCCACGGGCCAGAGCTGTCGCGGACGCTGCGACGACTCGATCACGTGCAACCAGATGTCCGAAGGCTCGCCGCTGCCGCTCATCTCGGCGTCGACCCCGGTGTGCGTGATGCTGCAGTACCTGACCGACATCACCGGCACCAAGAACATCGTCACCGGCGAGCAGGCCGTGCACTACACGACGCGCTCGAACATCCAGACGGGCCAGCTGTTCAAGACCCCGTGTCCGGTCTGCGGCGGTGGCTGCGTCGGCGGGTCGAACAGCGGGGTGTCGTGCTTCGGACGCTGCAACGCGAGCCACGACAAGTGCCTCGTCGACAGCGACTGCACCGGCATGGGTGATACCACGTGCGCCGGCACTTCGGATGACTGCCCCGGCGGCACGTGCTCGCTCGAGCTGCGCTGCGACAGCGGCCAGAACGCTGCACACCTCTGCACGCCGGATGCGAAGACTCCGCTCGGCGTCGTCTCCCACGACTGTCCGCCGATTCCGTCGCAGGCGGTTTCCGGCAAGGGACTGCTGCAGCCTTTCGGCACGGTCACGACCGAGGCCGTGCAGTTCCCGCCGGGCGGGCCCTGCAGCGATCCGTCGTTCAAGAACTTCGATTGCCCGTGCCCGGCCGACATCCCGAATCCCACCTGTTTCGCGGGACCCAACGCGGGCAATCCGTGCACGTCGAATCTGCAGTGTCCGGGCAGCTCCTGCGCCGGACTGGGCGTGCCGACGCGGCCGAACAGCTGCTCCGGCGCCTGCGACGGCGGCATCAACGCCGGCCACGGCTGCGCGACCGGCGCGGGCGGCGGCGGTGCGTACACGACGTGCGTCCTCGGCTCGAACGCCGGCCTCGCATGCGATGAGGACAGCGACTGCCCCGGCGGCTCCTGCAGCGGACAGCCGAAGGAGTGCACGGCCGGCCTGACGACCTTCCAGGGCTTCGCGTGCTCGATCAACAGCGATTGCGGGCCCGGCGGGGTCTGCTCCAACCCGTGCCCCGGCGCGCGCTGCGTTCCGCTGTGCCTGCAGGAGGGCAAGTGCCACAACGGTGCACGCGACGGCGACGTCTGCTCGACGCTCGACCACTGCAAGCAATGCACGGCAGGCAATCCGAGCATGATCGGGGTGGCGTGCGACACGAACTCGCGTTGCAACACGGCACTCGGCAGCGGCGACGGCGTTTGTGCTGCGCTTCCGGGCGTCACCTGTGACCTTGCCGATCCGAACGACGGACTGTGCGCGGCCGGCCCCACCAAGTTCCGCTGCAACGGCACCGGCTATACGACGGTTCCCTGCGATCTGAACTACGGCGAGTGCTCGCCGCAGCACGTGTGCAAGAAAGGCAACCAGGACAAGATCGGCAGCGCTTGCACGGTCGACGCCAATTGCCTCGACCACGCGAACACGCCGGTCTCGTCCGGGTGTGAAACCGGCCCCGACACCGTTGCCGGCACTGCCGACGACATCCCCGGCGCAGGCGAGTGCGAGCCGAGGCCGGAGGACTGCTTCGTCAACAACGGATTCTCCGAGGGAGGCGATACGATCAACGGCAACGGCTCGCCGACCAACGTCTACGTGAACGCAGCCTTCTGCGTGCCGCCGAATGCGAACTCGGCCGTGAACACCGCGTCGGGTTTCGGCGGACCGTCGCGTATCCGGCGCAAGGGTACGGCAGTCGTCAACGTTCCGTCGATTCCGTAACGAAAAGCACTCCGCCGCGCCGGCCCCGGGGCCCGGCGCGGCGGAGTGCCTGGCAAAACCCGCTCAGGACACGCGCGGCGGCCGGAGTTTGATTCCGGCCGCCGCGTTTCGTTTGCTGCGCCGGCTTCGCGGCGGGAGGCCCTGCCGCGGAAGCCGCCAGGGCGCCCGTCACGAAGGTCCCGTGCCCGCCATCTTTCCGTAAGGAGGCATCATGGCCAGGAGATTCGAAGGCAAGACCGTCATCGTCACCGGTGCGTCGAGCGGAATCGGCGAATCGGCGTCGAGAATGTTCGCGGCCGAAGGCGCGAGCGTGGTGCTCGCGGCCAGGACTGCGAGCCAGCTCGACCGCATCGTCGCCGAGATCTCGAGTGAAGGCGGCACCGCGATGGCGGTCGCGACCGACGTCGCCGACAGCGCGGCCTGTGCGACGCTGCTGGATGCCGCGCAGGGCCGCTTCGGCTCGATCCACGTGCTCGTCAACAACGCTGGCTACAATTTCCGCGGCCCGGTCGAGGAGGCGCCGTCGGCCGAGCTGGCGCGCATCATCGACGTCAACCTGCGCGCGCCGGTGGTGCTGACTCGTCTTGCGCTGCCGTATCTTCGCCGCGCGGGCAAGGCGGCGATCGTCAACGTCGCATCGATCGCCGGTCGCATCCCTCTTCCGTATGAGGCGACGTATTCGGCGACCAAGTTCGGCCTTCGCGCGTTCACGTTCGCGCTGGCTGAGGAGCTCGAGTCGACCGGCATCACGGTGTCGGCTGTCTCGCCGGGCCCGGTCGAGACCGGATTCCTGCTGCGCGACGTCGAGGAAGTTCCCGACCTCGTGTTCTCCCAGCCGATGAGCACGGCCGACGAAGTCGCCGCGCTCGTGCTCGACTGCGCGCACGACGGACAGATCGAAAGGGTCTGCCCGCAGATCTCCGGCTATCTTGCGACCGTCGGATACCTGATTCCCCAGCTCCCGCGCCTGCTGAGACCCGTGCTGCAGTACCAGGGCCGTGCGGCCAAGCAGAAGTACATCGAAAAGCTGCACGAAAGGGCGCGCGAGTGACGCGCGCAATCCGCCTGCACGAAACCGGCGGCCCCGAGGTATTGCGCTACGAGGAGTGGGATCCCGGTGCGCCCGCAGCGGGATGGGTGCGCGTGCGCCACACCGCAATCGGCGTCAACTACATCGACACCTACCATCGAAGCGGCCTGTACCCGCTGCCTCTTCCGTCAGGAATCGGCCTCGAGGCCGCCGGTGTCGTCGAAGCGGTCGGTGACGGCGTGGCGCGCTGGCAACCGGGAGACCGTGTCGCGTACGGCACCGGCCCGGTCGGCGCGTATTCCGATGCAGCGTGCGTACCGGCCGACCGCGTCGTCGCGATTCCGAACGATGTCAGCGACGAGCAGGCGGCTGCGCTGATGCTCAAGGGGCTGACGGCGTGGTACCTGCTGCGGCGCACGTTCCGCGTAAAACACGGCGACACGATCCTGTTCCACGCGGCAGCCGGCGGCGTGGGTCTGCTGGCCTGCCAGTGGGCGAGGCACCTCGGCGTCCACGTGATCGGTACGGTGGGCAGCGAGGCGAAGATCGCGCTGGCGCGTGACCACGGCTGCAACGACGTCATCGACTACAGCCGTGAGAATTTTGCGCGGCGCGTGAGCGAGATCACCGGCGGCAAGGGCGTACCGGTAGTTTACGACGGAGTGGGCAAGACCACCTTCGACGGGTCGCTCGACTGCCTGTCGCCTCTCGGCCTGATGGTGAGCTTCGGCAACGCGTCCGGTCCTCCGCCGCCCGTCGACCTCGGCATGCTGTCGCTGCGCGGATCGCTGTTCATCACGCGTCCGACGCTGTTGCACTACACCGCCGACCCCTCCGAGCTTGCCGAGGGCGCTGCCGAGCTGTTCAGTCTCGTTGGCGGCGGAACGCTTCGCGTCGAGGTCCACCAGCGATTCCCGCTGGCCGAAGCCGCGGCGGCGCATCGCGACCTGCAGGCCAGGAAAACGACCGGCGCGACGGTACTGCTTCCTTGATGTCCTGAGCGGAAAAGCGTCGCGGGTGAAGCGACGAAACTCCGCCGCAGGATCCTAGCGTGCCTTGGCCTGGTTGACTTCGGCCCTGGCGCGCGACGCTTTCACCACGGGAACCTCGCATTCGGGGAGCGGCGCCCTCATCGTGCGCCGGGCCATCGCTTTTTCGATCCACGGCGCAAGATCCTCGGCCTTGCGCTGCTCGCGCCCGGCGGCCTTGGCGCGGAATTCCTCGAGCACTTCGCCGGCGAACAGCTCGAGCGACTCGCAAATGTCGTCGTGGCGGTTGTGCCCGGCCTGCTGCAGGAAGATCACCTGGTCTACTCCGGCATCCTCGAATCCATGCAGATGGCGGCGCATGTCGTCGGGCGTTCCGATGCCCGAGCCGCGCAGCGACGGCTCGACTGCCGATGCGACCATTTCGGCCGTGCGCTCCCCGCGCAGCTCGCGGAAGCGGTCCCAGAGCTGCGAATGTCCTGGCGTGGCATCTTCGGCCACCAGCGCGTTGATCGCATAAAAGAAGAAGTCGAAGCCTTCCTGGCCGCGGCGGATCGCCTCGGCCCGGTCGGGATGCACCGAGAACGCCGAGACCATTGCGAGATTCGCATTGACCGCGTGTCCGATGGGAACGCAGGCGTCGCTGCGGATCGTGTCGTAGTACACCTTGCTCCAGGTGCGCGCCTCGTCGGGATCGACGAAGGCAAATGCCAGCGCACCGACGCCGTTCTCGGCAGCAACGCGGATCGTGTCGCGATTGGTGCACGCCATCCACATCGGCGGGTGGGGTTTCTGCAGCGGCTTGGGCAGCACGTTGCGACACGGCATCGAGAACGACGCGCCCTCGAATCCGGGGTACGGCTCCATCACCATCATGTCGGCGATCTCGCGCGCGGCCTCCAGCGCGAGAGCGCGTTTTTCCTTCGCGTTGATGTGGAAACCGCCGAGCTCGAGGCGCGTGGCTCCCTCGCCGATGCCGAAATCGAGGCGGCCTCCCGAGACGAGGTCGAGCATCCCGAGTCCTTCGGCCGTGCGCGCCGGATGATTGTAGCTCGGGATGACCTGGCGAATGCCGTGGCCGAGGCGGATTCGCGTCGTGCGAGCCGCTGCCGCGGCGAGGAACACTTCCGGCGCCGAGCAGTGCGAGTATTCTTCGAGGAAGTGGTGCTCCACGCACCACGCGTAGTCGTAGCCGAGCCGGTCGGCCAGCTCGACCTGGGCCAGTGCCTCGTGGACGATGCGCTGCTCGCTTTGCGCATCCCAGGGCTTGGGCAACTGGAGCTCGTAGAAAACGCCGAATCGCATGGGCAGGTTTTACCACCCGCCCCCTGCGCCGCAAGGAAGAGGCGGCAGCCTCACCCCGCAAGCGCCCGCGTGTAGTTGACCTGCCCCGTCGCGGCCGTCAGGCCGCCGTCGATGACCAGCATCGCGCCGGTGATGTACGAGGCGTCCTCGGAGCACAGGAAGGCGATTGCCGCGGCGACTTCTTCGGCGCGGCCGACGCGGCCCATCGGGATGTTGCGCTTCCACTCGTCGACGATCACCGGAAACTGTTTCGAGAACGAGATCAGTACGGTATCGATCGGGCCGGGGCACACCGCGTTGACCCGGATTCCGTCGCGCGCATGGTCGATTGCCGCCGTGCGCGTGTAATTGACGACCGCTCCCTTGGCCGCGTTGTAGGCCGCAAGCCCGAAATCGCCGAAAAGCCCCGAGATCGATGCGGTGTTGACGATCGCGCCGCCGCCCTGGCGCCGCATGTGCGGCACCGCGGCGCGGGTGCCGTAGAACACCGCGTGAAGATCGATCGCGAGCACGTTGTGCCAGACTTGTGGGTCGAGGTCCGGCGACTCGCCGTAGGCTCCGACGCCGGCGTTGTTGCACAGCACGTCGATGCGGCCGAAACGCGAAACGGTCTCCTCGACGGCGCCGGTCACCTGCGCGATGTCGCGCACGTCCGTGGCGCGCGCGACGACGCGCCCGGTGCCGTCGTCGAGCTCGCGCGCCAACTGGACCGCTCCGTCGAGATCGATGTCGGCGAGCACGAGGCGCGCGCCTTCGCCGGCGAACCGCCTGGCCGTGGCGGCGCCGATTCCGGAAGCGGCGCCGGTGATGAGGACGGCCTTGTTCTCGAAGCGTCGTTCCATTGGGGATTGCTCCTGCGCCTTCCCGCACACGGCCGGTGGGGCCGGACGCCGATCCGTGGCTGTGGCGCGTCGCACTGGCTGTCAGGATGGCCGAGGTGGTGCAATCGGGCGTCGGTTTCGCCGCCAGCTCGCGCTGACGAATCTTCACGACGGCCAGCTTCGCGCGCCGCCGCCGCGTCGCGACTGACGATTCTCGCGCCACATCGCTCGGAAACACGGAATTCCGGCGCACGCAGCGCAGCCCGGCCGCAACGCCGCTGCAACCCTGCCCGTGTGAAGGCGAGGCGCTGCGCACCGGCAGCGCTGGCTCCGGAGACGTGACGTGCTATGTTCCCCGATCTTTTCCCCAGGAGAACCGGCTCAAGCCGCTCGCAATCATGCTCATGGACACCGCATCCGCACGTCGCGAAGACCTTCGCAACGTCGCCATCATCGCCCACGTCGACCACGGCAAGACGACGCTCGTCGACGCCATGCTGCACCAGAGCGGCCTTTTCCGCGCCAACCAGCACGTAGCCGAGCGCATCATGGATTCCAACGCGCTCGAGCGCGAGCGCGGCATCACGATCCTCGCCAAGAACACGGCGGTCGTCTACGGACGCGTCCGCATCAACATCGTCGATACGCCGGGTCACGCGGACTTCGGCGGCGAGGTCGAGCGCACGCTGGCGATGGTCGACGGCGTGATGCTGCTCGTCGACGCCTCCGAGGGCCCGCTTCCCCAGACCCGCTTCGTGCTTCAGAAAGCTCTGTCGCTCGGCCTGGTGCCCGTCGTCTGCATCAACAAGATCGACCGGCCGGACGCCCGCATCCAGGAAGTGCTCAACGAAGTCTACGACCTGTTCATCGACCTCGACGCCGACGAGGGCCAGCTCGAGTTCCCCGTCATCTACACGAATGCGAAGGTGGGTACCGCCACGCGCGAACTTTCCGTTCCCGGCGACAATCTCAAGGTGCTGTTCGACACGATCGTCGACTGCCTGCCCGGACCCGAGTGCAGTCCGCAGGCGTCGGTCCAGTTCCAGTGCAACAACCTCGACTACAACGAGTACGTCGGTCGCCTGGCCATCGGTCGCATCAAGAGCGGGAGCCTGGCCAAGGGCGGCACGTATTCGCTGTGCCGTCCCGGCGCGCCGGACCGCCTCGTCAAGATCTCGCAGCTCTACTCGTGGAAAGGATTCCAGCGCAGCGAGTCCGAGACCGTCACGGCCGGCGACATCGTCGCGGTCGCCGGCATCGAAGACATCCTGATCGGCGATACGATCGGCGAGCGCGAGAACCCCGTGCCGCTGCCGCCGATTCGCGTCGACGAGCCGACGATCTCGATGATCTTCAGTGCGAACACCGGACCGTGGGGCGGGCGCGAAGGCGACCACGTCACGTCACGCAAGCTGCGCGACCGCCTGTACCAGGAGCAGCGCCGCAACGTCAGCATGCGAATCGAGGACACCGACTCGCCGGAGTCGATCAAGGTTACCGGGCGCGGCGAGCTGCAGCTCGGGATCCTGATCGAGACGATGCGCCGCGAAAGCTACGAAATGCAGGTCTCCAGGCCCACCGTCGTCATCCGCGAGATCGACGGGGTCAAGCACGAGCCCGTCGAGCTGCTCGTCATCGACGTCGCCGACGACTACGTCGGCGTGGTCTCCCAGCTGCTGGCGCTGCGCAAGGGAAGGATGGTCAAGATGATGCCGGCCGGCACCGGCCGCATGCGCATGGAGTTCAAGGTGCCGTCGCGCGGGCTGATCGGGCTGCGCTCGCGCTTCCTCACCGAAACGCGCGGCACCGGCATCATGAACGCGCTGTTCGACGGATGGATCCCGTGGGCGGGGCCGATCGAAGCGCGCACCAACGGTGCGATCATCGCCGACCGCGAAGGCGTGGCCACCCCGTACTCGGTCTTCCATCTGCAGGAACGCGGGGTCATGTTCATCCCGCCGGGAACGCGGGTGTACGAGGGCATGGTGATCGGCGAATATTCGCGCGACAACGACCTCAACGTCAACATCGTGCGCGAGAAGAAGCTGACGAACATGCGCGCCAGCGGCCACGACGAGGCCACGATCATCACGCCGTACCGCGTGTTCGGCCTGGAGCAGGCCATCGAGTGGATCGCCGACGACGAGCTGGTCGAGGTGACGCCGAAGTCGATCCGCCTGCGCAAGCGCGTGCTGAAGCAGGTCGAAAGACCGAAGAAACGCGAGGAAGAAGAAGAGGACTGAGCCGGCGATCCGGCGATCGACCGCGAATGAGCGAACCGTTCACTCTCAGCATCCTGCTGCTCGCGGTCATCCTGTCGACGGTCGGCGTCCTGCTCTACCTGAGAAGCTCGCGCAGCGACCCTGGCTCCGTCGAGAGGACGCTGCGCGAAGAGCTTCGTGCCAGCCGTGAAGAGAGCCAGCGCGCGGCGCGTGAGCTGCGCGAGGAGAGCCAGCGGGGCTCGACGGCGCTGCGTGAGGAGCTCGCGCGCGCCGGCACGTCGGTGCGCGACAGCGTCGAGCAGCGCCTTCGCGACCTGCAGGCTGCCAACGACGCCCGCCTCGAAGAGATGCGCAAGACCGTCGACGAAAAGCTCGACGAGATGCTCGGCAAGCGCCTCGGCGAATCGTTCCGCACCGTCAGCAGCCAGCTCGAGGCCGTGCACAAGGGCCTCGGCGAGATGCAGACGCTGGCGGCCGGAGTAGGCGACCTTCGCAAGGTGCTGACCAACGTCAAGGTGCGCGGGACCTGGGGCGAAGTGCAGCTCGGCGCGATTCTCGAGCAGATGCTGGCTCCCGAGCAGTACGATCGAAACGTCGCGACGCGCCCCGGCTCCCGCGAGATCGTCGAGTTCGCGGTGCGCCTTCCCGGCAACGGCGACGGGCAGATCGTGATGCTGCCGATCGACTCGAAGTTCCCGCAGGAAGACTACATTCGACTCGTCGAGGCGTCCGAATCCGCCGATGCAGACGGCGTCGCGCGCGCGTCGGCCGACCTCGCACGCGCCGTGCGCAAGTGCGCCGGCGACATCCGCGACAAGTACATCGACCCGCCGCACACGACCGACTTCGCGATCCTGTTCCTGCCTACCGAAGGACTGTTTGCCGAAGTCCTGCGCCACGCCGGCCTGATCGAGGAGCTGCAGCAGGGTTGCCGCGTCATCGTCGCAGGGCCGACGACGCTCGCCGCGACGCTTTCGAGCCTGAGGATGGGATTTCGCACGCTGGCGATCGAGAAGCGCGCGAGCGAAGCATGGCAGGTGCTGGCCGGCGTCAAGAGCGAGTTCGCGAGGTTCGCCGGCGTTCTCGACAAGGTCAAGAAGCAGCTGGCAACCGCCGCCGGCAGCATCGAGGAAACCGAGAGGCGCACTCGTGTGCTGCAGAAGAAGCTGAGGGACGTCGAGACGCTGCCGGAAGACGGCGCGGTCGCGGCGGCCATCGACGTTGCCGGCGATGTCGCCGGTGACGTTGTCGACGACGAGCTCTGACGAGTCATTGCCGGCTTCTACGCGTCATTTTCGAGGTCCGTGCGTCGATCGCGGGGCGTGCGGCGCTGCGCTGGACTTGCGCCGTTGCGGCGCACACAAGAGCCTCGTTGCGGCCGACCGGCCGGGACGCTCGCCACGGAGAAGCGATGGACACGAAGCTCTTCACGACCGTATTCTCGACCGTCTTTCTCGCCGAGCTCGGCGACAAGACCCAGGTCGCGACGCTGCTCTACTCGTCGCGAAGCCCCGATGCCCGCTGGACCGTTTTCGCGGGGGCATCGCTGGCCCTCGTGCTGGCCTGCGCCATCGGCGTCCTCGCGGGCGAGGTCGTCGCCCAAATGATCGATCCGAAAACGGTGACTCGCGTTGCCGGAGTCGCCTTCGTCGCCATCGGAATCTGGACTTTCGTCAAGGCCTGAGGACGTTCGCTGCCGCCTTGCCGACCCGCGGGCGTCTTCGTAGTATCCGCCGACCGGCAGGCGACTGCCGATCGGCAAACGGTGCGCGGCCTGCGGGCACGGTACCAGCGGCACGGCACCAGGCAGGCCACTACTCAGGAGGACTCGATGCATCTATCTCGAATTGCGCGCGCGCTGGTGCGAATCGCGCCGGCACTTGCCGGCGCTGCCGTCGTGGTCACGTGCGCCGCTGCGTTCGCCCAGGAAATTCCCGGTGCGGCGTCGCGGCCGGATGCCTCGGCCCCCGTCGCCGCTCCTGCCGTTGCGCCCGCGACCGCGCCCGTCGCATCGGCGCACACCTCATTGCCAGCCACTTCGTCCCCGCCGCCGCCTTCGACGACTCCGCCGCCCGGGGCAACTCCGGCTGCAACGGCCCTGGCAGCCTCGGGCGCACCGGATCCCACCGGCGCCCCGTCCCAGGGCGCGCTCGCGGCCTTCGCCAGGACCGAGACCATCGATGATGCGGCGCTGGCTTCGGCCGACTCGGCCACCTCGGACTGGATCACGCACGGGCGCACGTACTCGGAGCAGCGCTACAGCCCGCTGGACGAGATCAACGACAACAATGTGACCAAGATCAAGCCGGTCTGGACCTTCTTCACCGGCCTTACGCGCGGCCACGAATCGACGCCGATCGCGGTCGACGGCGTGCTCTTCTTCACCGGTTCCTGGTCGGTCGTGTTCGCCGTGGACGCGCGCAACGGCTCGCTCATCTGGCGCTACGATCCGAAAGTTCCCGGCGATACCGCGCCCAAGACCTGCTGCGACGTCGTCAACCGCGGCGTAGCGGTCTACGGAGGCAAGATTTTCTCGGCAACTCTCGACGGGCGCCTGATCGCGCTCGATGCGAAGACCGGAAAGCTTCTGTGGGAGAAGATCACCGTCGACCAGTCGCGGCCTTACACGATCACCGGCGCGCCGCGCGTCGTCAAAGGCAAGGTGCTGATCGGCAACGGCGGCGCCGAGTTCGGCGTGCGCGGGTACATCTCTGCGTACGATCCCAACAACGGCAACATGGTCTGGCGCACGTTCACGGTGCCCGGCAATCCCGCCGACGGCTTCGAGAACAAGGACATGGAGAAGGCCGCCGCGACGTGGAAAGGCGGGCCCTGGTGGGAGATCGGCGGAGGCGGAACCGCGTGGGATTCGATGGCCTTCGATCCCGAGCTGAACCTGCTCTACGTCGGCACCGGCAACGGCTCGCCGTGGGTGCGCTGGATCCGCAGCCCCGGGGGCGGCGACAACCTGTATCTTTCGTCGATCCTCGCGCTCAATCCCGAAACCGGCGCGATCGTCTGGTACTACCAGACCACGCCCGGCGACAGCTGGGATTTCACTGCGACCCAGCCTCTGATCCTCGCGGACCTGAAGATCGACGGCCAGCTTCGCAAGGTCATCATGCAGGCGCCGAAGAACGGATTCTTCTATGTGCTCGACCGCACGAGCGGCAAGCTGCTGTCGGCCGACAAGTACGTCGAGGCGACGTGGGCCGAGAAGGTCGACCTCGCAACGGGCAAGCCGGTGGAAGTTGCGGGGCAGGATTTCAAGGACAACGCCGCGTTCGTCAAGCCGACGCCGTTCGGCGGACACAACTGGCAGCCGATGTCGTTCAGCCCGAAGACGGGTCTCGTCTACGTGCCAACCCAGGAGATCCTCGGGCTTTACCGTCGCAACCGCGATTTCCAGGATCGCCCCGGCAACTGGAATACCGGCACCGACTTCAACGCGTTTTCGTTGCTCAGCCCCGAGCTGACCTCCGGCGCTCTCATTGCGTGGGATCCCGTGCGTCGCAAGGAAGCGTGGCGCCACCCGTACGCGATGGCATGGAACGGCGGGACGCTGGCCACGGGCGGCAACCTCGTGTTCCAGGGCTCGGCCGACGGTCGCTTCCTCGCATTCAACGCGTCGACGGGCCGCGAGCTGTGGGAATCGCGAGTCGGCACCGGCGTCGGCGCCGGGCCGATCACGTACAAGGTGGAAGGAAAGCAGTACGTGACGATCGTCGCCGGCTGGGGCGGTGCCTTCGCGCTCGGAGGAGGGCCGGCGGCTGCCCAGGGCAACAGCGACTCGCGCGGCCGCGTCGTCACCTACGCAATCCCGACCGATGCACCTCCGGCGATGACCGACGTGATCGCGCTGCTCGACAAGAAGGGCGATCTCGAGGACGGCGGCCGCCTCTACCACAAGAACTGCGCGGAATGCCACGGCGGAGGTGGAGTCTCCGGCACGAAGGCGATTCCCGATCTTCGCTACACCCAGCTCCCCTACGAGTCGTTCGACGCGGTGGTGCGACAGGGGCTCAAGGTATCCAACGGGATGCCGAACCTCGCGCGCTGGGTCAGTGCGTCCGATACGGCGCTCATCAAGAAGTGGCTCGAGGCCCAGCGCGACAAGCACTAGGTTCCGTGCGGGGGCGGGTCTGCGTCGGGCAACGCAGCGAAAGGAGCAAGCGACGTGCGTCAGGGCAGGCCGGACCTCATGAGCTCGCGTCACGTGCGCAACGTAATGCGAGCGGTCGCGCTCTCTGCTCTGGCGACTTGCATGCTCGATGTCGCCCGCGCCCGAGCCGACGACGTCGCGGCGCCCGCCTCGACGAACGCCGACTCGGCTGTCGCCGATTCGGCCACCGCCGGCTCGGAGACGGCATCGACGCCCACTCTCGAGCCGATCAGTATCAGCGCGACGCGTTCGCCTGCTCCACTCGCCGACCCGAGCGCCTACGTCAGCGACGTGGGCAGCGCCGAAGTGAAGAGTTCGGCGGCGCGCACCGTCGACGACCTGCTCAGGCGCATCCCGGGATTCAGCCTGTTTCGCCGGCTCGGGAGCGGCGCCGCGCACCCGACGACCCAGGGCGTGTCGCTGCGAGGAATCGGGCCGAGCGGCACCAGTCGAGCGCTCGTGATGGTCGACGGCGTGCCGCTGAACGACCCGTTCGGCGGGTGGATCCCGTGGGATTCGATCCCGAGCGAAACGATCGACCGGATCGAGGTATTGCGCGGCTCGGGTGCGAGCCTGTGGGGCAACTACGCAATGGGCGGCGTGATCAACGTCGTCACGCGGCCGGTCAATGAAGACGGCGGGGATTTCGTCGCCGAAGGAGGCGAGCGCGGCAGCGGCCGAACCGAAGGATGGGCCTCGCGCCGATTCGGCAACACGTCGGCGCTCATCGACGCACGCTGGATGCGAAGCGGCGATTATCCGCTGATCCGGGCCGACGATCGCGGTCCGATCGACGTTCCCGGCGGCAGCGAGAACGAAACCGGCGCGATCCACCTCCAGGAGCAGGTCTCGCCGACGACGCGGCTTCGATTCGCGGCGCGCGGCTACCACGACGCGCGCGACAACGGCACTCCGTACACGCACAACGAGACCAAGGCCGGCTACTTCCGCAGCGGAATGGACGTCGATGCCGGGCATCTCGGCAGCGTCTCGGCCGATGTCTTCAGCACGGTGCAGGATTTCACGAGCACGTTCTCTTCGGTATCTCCCGATCGCACGAACGAGACTCCGGCCGCGGACCAGTTCGACGTTCCGGCCACCAGCGCCGGCGGCTCGCTGGTGTGGTCGCGCCAGGCGTACCAGATTCATCACCTCGTCGCGGGGCTCGACACGCTGTGGGTCGACGGCAAGAACGAGGAGCTCGGGCGCAACATCGCCGGCTCCTACACGCGCCAGCGAAACGGCGGCGCCACCCAGGCGATGGGCGGCATCTTCGTTTCGGACATCGCCGCGCTGACGCCGAAGCTGAGCCTCACCTCGGCGCTGCGCCTCGACTACTGGACGAGCTACGACGGGTTTCGCCGCGACATCGACCTTTCCGGCGCGACGCCGCCGGTCGACCGCAATCTCTCGACGCGCGACGAGACACTGCTCGACCCGCGCCTCGGCCTGGCCTACGCCGCTACCGACGCGCTGACTCTGCGCTCGGCGGTCTATCGCGGCTTTCGCGCGCCGACGATCAACGAGCAGGTGCGACCGTTTCGCGTCCGCAACGACATCACCGAAGCCAACGACGCGCTGGCGGCCGAGAAGCTCATCGGCGTCGAAGGCGGCTTCGACTGGAAGTCCGGGCCCTGGAGCCTGTCGTCGACGGTGTACTTCAACGAGATCAAGGACCCGGTGTTCAACGTGACGGTGGGCGAGGGCGGCGCCAGCGGCGGCGTCGTCGATCCGTGCGGTTTCGTTCCCGCCGGCGGCACCTGTTTCCAGCGCCGCAACATCGGCAGCACGCAGATCCTCGGCATCGAGTCGGAGCTCGGGATGGATCTCGGGCGCGGGTTCCTCGTTCGCCTGGCATACCTCTGGAGCGACGGCCAGGTTCACGCCGCCAAGGACGATCCTTCGCTGGTCGGCAACCAGCTTCCGCAGGTCCCGCGCAACCAGGGAACCATCGGCTTCGACTACGACGCCGGAGAGAACTGGAGGGCGTCGTTGCAGATGCGCGTGGTCGGCGAGCAGTACGAGGATGACCAGAACACGCGCAAGCTCGACGCGTTCGTCTCGATCGACGCGTTCGTCGCGCGCAAGATCGGCTGGGGCTTCGAAGCTTTCGTCGCTGCCGAAAACCTGTTCGACAAGACGATCGAGAACGGGATCAGCGCCGACGGCATCGTGTCGATCGCCGCGCCGCGCATCGTCAGCGCCGGCGTACGCTACGGTTTCGGGACCGGCACGGGTGCGGCAGGCAGCGTGAAGTAGAACGTCGCGCCGTTTCCCGGAACTCCTTCGGCCCACACCTTGCCGCCGTGGCGCGCGACGATGCGCTGCACCTCCGCCAGGCCGACACCGGCTCCGGCAAGCTCGCTCGTTTCCCGAGACGTCTCGAAGGGCAGGAAGAGCTGCTCGGCCAGCGCCGGCTCGAACCCGGCGCCGTTGTCCCTCACGAAAAACGTGCTTCCCGCAGCGTTGCAGTCGCAGCCGAATTCGACGCGAGGATGGTCGGCGCAGCGCGAGAACCGGAATGCATTGTCGAACAGGCGCCGCAGCAGGCGCCCGGTGAGGTTTGCGTCGGCATCGACCACCAGCCCCGGCTGCACTTCGACTTCGACCTCGTGCGCGTGCGATTCGGCGCGCACCACTGCGGCAGCGTCGAGCGCGGCTGCGCTCAGGTCGAGGTTCTCGCGGTGCAGCGGCCGGCTGGAGATGCGCGCCAGCGCGAGCGTGTTGTCGATCAGCGCGGAAAGCCGATGGCTCTGATCGCGGATCGTGTGGAGATAGCGAAGCGCGACGTCGTCGAGCCCCGCGGCGCAGTCCTCGAGGACGATGTCGGAATATCCCTCGATGATCCTGAGCGGGATGCGGAACTGCTGGGAGACACTGCGGCACAGCGACTCGAACTCTTCGCGCAGCGCGGCTCCTTCGGGTCCCGACTCCTCGCGCGAGAGGCGATCCACGTTGAACATTCCGAGCAGCGGCTCGAACGAATCGGCCGCGCGCGCCTGCGCAACTTCGCGGCCGAGCGCGAGCACCGCGCCCGGCTTCCCGCCGGCCGTTCGCAGCACCGCGCCGGTGATGTCGAGATCCAGTGTCTTGCCGTCGTGGCGCACCAGTGAGCGCTCCTCGTGGAAGTTGTCGAGGTCGCGGTCGAGGATTGCTTCGGCAAGATCGCTCAGTGCACTGCGCTGCTCGGGCAGGAAGAACTCGGCGATGCGCTGGCGTCGCAGCGCGTCCGGGGAGGTTGCCAGCAGGTGGCAGGCCGACGGATTGGCGTGAAGGAATCGACCGTCGAGGCCGACGATGACGACAGCCAGCGGGAAACAGTCGAAAGCGTTGGCGAGAAGATCCCGGAAATCGTTGTCGGGAGTGGCCATGCAATCAGCCGCCGTCGCCGGCGGCCCCCCGTACCTCCCCGTCCGTGAGCCAGTCAGATTTCGAGCGGGCGCCGGGGAACCGTGGATGTTGTCCGAACGATTCCCGCGGCGCCCGCGTCGGTCCCGCACTTGGTACTGAGTCCAAGCAGCCTGCCCTGGGCGACCGGCTCGCCCGTCGTCCCCATCATCCCAGCCGGCCCTTCTCCCCAAGGAAGGTTGCCGCCATCACAGCAATCGGGGTGCCACTCGAAGCGGCGAGGCAAGCCCCCGGATATTCACGCAATTCTATGAGGGGTGGGGAATCCCTGCCGCACCCCGGCACTTCCGCATGCGGGATCCGATCCACCGACTGCGGCAATCTCCCCGCATACATGGATGTAATGGGGTCAGGCACCAGAGGAATGGGGTCAGGCACCAGCGGCAGGCACCAGCGAGAACCACCACCAGCGCGAGCTGATTCAGCGCGGCCGCACCGGCTGAACGCCGATGTTGGTCCCTCGCATCGAGCCGAGGCCGCCGGGGCCGGGCTGGCCGATACTGCCGGCGCCGTAGGAGCCGAGGCCCGTGCCCTGCATCGACCCGAGGCCGCCGACGCCGTTGTCGTTCAGGCCCGGACGCCCGAATCTACGATCCAGGTTCGTATCGGCCTGGATCGAGCTGTCGTTCAGCCCCGAATCCATGCCGTGAAGGCCGGGCTGCAGACCCGAGTTCTGCGCCAGCGCCGCCGACGCAACGAGAAGTGAAGACGCAACCATCATTGCCAGCGCAATCTTACGCATCCCAGCCGTCCTCCTTCCAATGCAGACGAGTGTGACCCAGGCTGGATTCGCTTGCACGTTTTTTCGCGTGCCCCCTTTGAGGGGCGTCCCCGGGCGCATCCACCCGGAAGTCCCCACTCCGAGGACACCACTGCGAGGTCACCACTCCGAAGTCACCACTTCGCGTAATGCTTCTCCGCATACCCGAGAAGCCCGACGACGCGCACCGGTTCTCCGGTCCCGGTCACCAGCGTGCCGTGGTAGCGCCCGAAGAGCTGGTGGAAATTGCTCGCGACGACGAAGGCCTGGATCTTTTCGACGTGGGAGCCTTCGGGGTTGAACACGAGATCGAGGCGACCTTCGCTGTCCCGAAGCTGCCAGCTCTGCATCAGGTCGTGGCGGTCGAACTGGAACGAAACGTGGCCGAGGCGGTGCAGCACACCGTCGATCCAGAAACAGTTCTCGCCAAACCCCGTCTCGTTGACGCCACTCGACACGTTGAGCCCGACAATGCGCTCATCCTCGAGGCGGCCGGCCAGGCAGCCCCAGTTCCAGAACGTCTCGCGCCTCATGTAGCCGGCGCTCCAGTCGTTGTGGCCGAGCATTCCCGCTTCGGCCAGGTCAATGGTGCGCCCGTCCCACCGGATCGTGCCGCTGACGCGGGAGCCGGCCGTCTTGCGCGCGAATACGAAGCCGGTGGCGCCGGCCGGCGTGCAGATGCGCATCGGCTGCACGAGCGGCTCCTGCTCGTCGAATACCGCGTCGATCTCGACGCCGCCTGCCAGTCGCACCCACAGCTGGCGCTGCTGCGGATCGCGAGTGGCGGTCATCGCGAAGCGGGACTCGCCGCTGCGAAAAGTCGCGCTGCCGTCTTCGGGCCTCTGGTCGAAATGAGTGCCGAATGCCAGCGGCGTGCGCAGGCTGTACTCCGCGTAGCGCCGCGTCATCGGCTCATAGAAATAGACGAACACCTGTCCGACGTAGCGCACGTCCACCAGCGCGCAACCGAACACCAGCGACTCGCACATGCCGCCGAGAAACTGGAACTGCTTGAATCCGAAGTGCCGCGCCAGCAGCGTGCGCCGGTGATCCATCGGCGAGCGAAGGTCGTAGTCGCGGAAGTTCACCTCGGAGACGGCGTCGGTGAAGATACCGAAGCGCGGCTGGCCGTCGCGCTGGATCAGTCTTCCGCCGCTCTTCACCGGTTCCTCCTTTCGCATGCTCCGATCGTCATCGCACGGCATCCGCGATCGCCCACGATTGCGGCGGAGCGCGCGAGATGCCACCGTCACCACGGTCGCCGGACCATTATCCGAAAGATGCCGGGCGTACCCAAACACCGCGCCGGTGCGGAAGAGACAAACCGGCGACCGAAGTGACGGAGATCATCGCAATGCCGAAGAATGCGCTTACGGTCTCGCTTCTTGCGATCCTGCTGGTCGGCGCGGCCGGTGCCCGCGGCGCCGTGGCGGTCGAAGAACAGGCCACTGCCCAGGACGTCGAGCAGGCGCGCCGCTGCGCCTCCGAGACGCGCGCCGCGAGCCACGCCTTCGACGACGTGCGCGACAGCGTCCGCGCCGGCGACAATACGCGTGCGAAGAGCCAGCTCGACCAGGCCGAGGATTTCCTCGGCAGCGCGCGCTCGGCCTGCCGCTACGACGCAGACGTCATGGCCCAGCTCGAGCTGCTGTCGGGAGAAGCCAGCGGGCTTCGCCGCGCGCTGTCGCGCTAGCGCCGCGCACTGGCGAGAGAAGGCCGCGTCCCGGCGCGTCAGCGCCGCGCAATCTCGCAAAGGCCGCGCGCAATCTCGCGGGAACCCGCTGCCCCCCGGGACTACGGCTTCTCGAACACGAGCAGCAAACGGTCCATCGATCGCCGCGCCGCTTCGGCGCCGCACGCCGAAGCCGACGAGGCGTCGCCCTTGTCGCGCAGCTCGCTGCCCGAAGAGACGAAGCGAAAGCCGGCCGACTCGAGCTCCTTTCGCACCAGCGCCTCCGGCACGCGGCACAGTGCCGCGGCCGACGCGGGGTCGGCATCGTCGCCTGCGCGTGCATCGACGATCACTAGGCGACCGCCCGGCTTGAGCGTCGCGAACAGATCGTGGTTCATCGCGCTGCGGTCGATGCCGCGGCGCACGGCGTCCGCGTACGCGTAACGGCTGAAGATCAGGTCGAGGTCGAGCACATAGCCGGGGAACGGCGACGAAAGCGGCTGATCGAGTCGCGCGATGTTCGCGGCCGAAGGATCCTCGAGCCTTTTGGTCCACGCCGCGCCGGTCGCGGCATCGATCGAAGCCGGATCGTTGTTCGCCCACACGCGGCCGTACTGGTAGACCGCCGCGACCAGGAGCTGGACAAGGTAGCCGTCGCCGGCGAGCACGTCGCCGACGCGCGTGTCGCGCCGGATTCCCGATGCCCTCAGGATCGCGTCGGCTTTCTCGACGCCGTCGCGGGCATGGTCGGCTGCCGGACGGAATTCGGCGTCGAACGCTGCCGCGACGTTGTCCTTCGGCAGCGCGGTCAGCTTCTTGATCGTTGCCGCCTGGTTCGGTGTGAGGAAGTCGTCGTCCGCCAGGCCGGCGCCTGCGGTAAGGACGGCCACTACAATCAGAATCGGGAACGCTGCGAGCCGGAACATCCGATGTCTATACCGACGCCCGTCGTTCGACGCGAGGCTCGGACGTCTGCGCAAGCCCCGCGCCACTGCCGCACGGTGGCGGGGGGTGCGTCCGAAAGCCCCGCGCCGTCACCGCACGACGGAGGATGCGTCCGAAGGGTACCTTGCATCATCCGCAGATGCGCAAGCACCGCTGCTGCGATAGAAGCCGCGCGGGTTCCGGCCTGGCGCCGGCGCCTTGCCACATGAACCACGAGGAGCGCGGATTCTGGTACGGTCTCGGCGCCTACACTGCGTGGGGCCTGCTGCCGCTGTACTGGAAACTGCTGGCAGGCGTGCCGGTGCTGCAGGTCATTCCGCATCGCATCGTCTGGTCCACTGCGCTGCTGGTCGTCTACATCGGTTCGCGTGGACAACTGTCGGCGCTTCGAGAAGCGCTGTCGAGGCCGGGGGTGCTTGCCACGTACGCCATGGCGGCTGCGCTGATCGCGATCAACTGGACCGTGTTCATCTGGGCAGTCAGTGCGGGCTACGTCGTCGACGTCAGCCTCGGGTACTTCGTCAATCCGCTGCTGAGCATGCTGATCGGCGTCATCGTTCTCGGCGAAACGCTGAGGCCGTGGCAGTGGATGGCCGTCGCGCTGGCCGCGGCGGGCGTGCTCCAGCTCACGATCGCGCTCGGCTCTTTCCCGTCGGTATCGTTGGTGCTGGCCGCGAGCTTCGCGCTTTACGGCTTCGTCAAGAAGCGCGCTCCGCTCGGCGCGGTGCACGGGCTCGCGGTCGAAACCGGACTGCTCGCGGTTCCGGCCTTGTTCGTGCTCGCATGGAGCGAAGTGCACGGCGACGCCGCGTTCCTGCACGACCTCGATGCAGGTGGCCATCTGTCGCTGCTGCTCGTTGGAGCCGGTGCGGTGACGACGGCGCCGCTGCTGATGTTCGCGTCGGCGGCGCGCAGCATCCCACTGGTGTGGATCGGCATCCTGCAGTACGTCGCGCCGACGTTGCAGCTGCTGATCGGTGTGTTCGTCTTCGGCGAGCCATTCTCGCACGAGCGCCTGGCGGGTTTCGCGCTGGTGTGGGCGGCGCTGGTAGTGTTCGCGGTCGAGGCCGTGATTGCGCACCGGTCAGCGTCCGTCGTCCCTCCGCCGGAATGAACCCCGGGCTGACTCCCGCTCCAGAATCCGAGCCCTGCTGGGCTCGCAACCAACGCCCCGCCGCTCGAGCGCATGCCGACGCCATCCAGTGGGCACGGATGCACCTCCTCCTCGGCCTGCCTCGTGACCTTCTCGTTCCGGCCGACCAGACTGGCGGGCAGGTCGGCTCTGCACAGGCCCCGCCGGCCGCCAGGTGAGACAGATCTCTCGGCCATCCGCACACGTCACCTCCGCCCGCTCCCGTGGTCGTGAAGCGGAACGGAAGCTCGACCATTAGCACTCGGAAACAATGGTGAATGTGCGGGGCGGGCGAGGGCTTACCCCCGTCCGCAAGATGCCCGGGTCCGGTGCCGCACGTGCCGTCTCGGCCCCGGCGCCCCGTGTGGCCGGGGTCCCAGCGGCGCGGCGCCTGTGATGCGGTTCTCGTCGGGAATCGGCACCGGAATGCTGTGAAACAGCCTGTTTTTTCGCCGTCCGCGCCGATTCCCTGAGAGAGCAAACAGTTTTTCGGCCGTCTCGATCGGGCCGGGGCCGTATTGCGGATTACGAAAAGTTCACGACCGGCACCCCCTGTTCGGCGTTTTTATGCATCGTCGGTGCGTGACTCGCAGCCGTACTAAGGTAAACTCTCCGACTTGTAAGGCGATGGGTTCCAGGGCGCAGCCCTGCGCAGGGTGAGCCCTGTCGGTCCAGTGCCCACCGGCACCCACGTCCGCCGGGCGTTGAAGAGACAAGCTCAAAGGAGAGAGTTCCAATGAAGATGAAGTCAATGAGTTCGTGGTTCTGCGCCGTCGCGATCTTCGGTACCGCATCGGTCGCCATGGCCGGCGCATACGGAGAAGCCGAGCAGGCCGAGGAACAGCCGCGCCCGGCGCCGGCAGTGGCCGAAGTCGCCCAGTCGCAGGAGTTCGCGCCGTTCGCCTACCTCGCAGTGGGTGGACTCTACGGACAGGAGTTCTTCTTCGGCGACGCGCGTCAGATCAACCAGACGTACGGATGGGGCGTCAACGGCCGCGTCGGCTATCGGTTCATGCCGATGCTGGCAGCGGAGCTGCTGTTCGAAGACACGATCGAGTACGACGCGGATGCGGGCAGGGTCGATCCCTCGATCTCTCACCCGGGTCTGCGCACGGCCAACATCGACCGTTCGACGTGGCTTCTGGAGCCGAACCTCAAGTTCTTCCCGATCCAGGGTTTCTGTGAGCCGTTCCTTTCGCTCGGCGGCGGTCTGTTCCACGCCAACAACGGCCACAACAACCAGGTGGAGTTCAATCCGGCTGGTCACCAGAATCCGACGAACCTCCAGAACGGCGGTGTGAACGACGGCTACGGCTTCGCGTTCCGCTTCGGTCTCGGTGCGGATTTCTACGCGACCGAGCACATCTTCATCGAGCCGGAAGTCGCCTACAACCTGCCGGTGACGTCGAACACCGACAATTACCGCAACCTGTCGGTCTCGCTCGGCATCGGCTACGCGTTCAACTGAACGCGGCGCTGACGTCGGAAAGACCGGACAGATACGCAAATTGCAGGGCCGGTCCGTGGCAACACGGATCGGCCCTGTTTTTTTGTGCCGTCAGCGCGCGCCGCGGGCTTTCCCAGGCATGGCGGCGGGCGCAAGCACGATGCCGAGCGCCTCGAGACTGCGTTCGGCAGCTTCGGCCCAGCCTCGGTTGGCGGCCGGACTGGCGGGGCTTGGATGCGGCAGACTGCCGGTCGCAATACCGCGACTCTTCGCAAGCGGTGCGACGCGTGCGGCGGCAAAGCCGCCGATGCCGATGAGCCAGCTCGGCTCGAGCGCGTCGACATACTCGGCCAGCGCCGCGTCGCACGCCTCGAACAGCGGTGCGCGCTCGGCGGCCGCGAGCTTGTCGGGAGTGAGGTTGCGTCCGCTTTCTTCGACGAAGGCGAGCGGACAGTAGTTGAGCACCACGAAGCGTTCGAAGAACCGCTCGGGCGCGCCGAAACGGTCGCGCGCCCATCCCCACAGACGCTGGCCGCTGACCTCGCTGCGAGTGCAAGCGAATCCGTCGACCGGACGCTTCGGATGAACCCTCGGCGGCTTTTCGATCACGACGTCGATGCCCATCCAGTCGCGCACCATGCCGACATGCCCGAACGGCACGCCGGTCTGCACCATGCCGAAAGGTCCCGGGTTCATGCCGACCATCACGACGGGCTTGGGTCCGCTGCCGTAGCGCTCGATGTAGGCGGCGAATCCCGCGCGCGCATAAATGAGCGGATTGTAGACGCAGGCCACGGCTTGCCCGCGGCGCATCGCATCGCAGCGCCGCGCCAGGGCATCGGCTGCCGCCAGGATCCTTGCTTGCGCACTCGTCACTGCGGCTGCATCCGCCGCGCAGTATGCAGCGCGCCGGCAGCCGGCACCATGAGTGGCGTGTTCCCGCAGCGACGAGCGCGGCACGTCCGCCGGGCCGGCCGGCACTTGCCGCGAGGCTTTCCCTCGGATAGCAGCGCCGCATGGACCTGAGCTACAACGCCGAATACCAGGCGTTTCGCACCGAGGTACGAGCGTTCCTCGACGGCCACTGGAGCGACGGCGACCGCGCCGCGCACGGCGGCAGCGAAGTGCTGATCGGGCGCATCACCCGGCCCGAGCCGCGCGTCACCGAGTTCCGCATGCGCGCGATCGAAGCGGGCTATCTCTATCGCAACATTCCTCGCCAGTGGGGAGGAGGAGAGCAGCCGTTCGATCCGCTGCGCTCGGCGATCATCCGCGAAGAGTTCAAGCGCGCCCGCGCACCGCGCGAAATGGTGGGCCAGGGGCCGTCGATGCTCGTGTTCACGCTGCTCGAGCACGGCACCGAAGAACAGAAGAAACGTTTCATCCGAAGCACGCTGCTCGGCGAGGTGCTGTGGTGCCAGGGCTACTCCGAGCCCGGTGCCGGCAGCGACCTGGCGTCGCTTCGCACCCGCGCCGAGCTCGACGGCGACCAGTGGGTCATCAACGGCCAGAAGATCTGGACTTCCAATGCGCAGGAAGCCGACTGGATGTTCGCGCTGGTGCGCAGCGAGCCCGATGCGCCCAAGCACGACGGCATCAGCTACCTGTTGATCGACATGAAGACGCCGGGCATCACCGTCCGGCCGCTGCGGCAGATGACGGGCGAGTCCGATTTCAACGAAGTGTTCTTCGACAACGCGCGCGTGCCGCGCAGCGCGATCGTCGGCGACAGGGGCAAGGGCTGGATCGTCAGCCGCTCGACGCTCAAGTACGAAAGGGCGCTCATCGGTGACACCGACATCAACCGGCGAACGCTCGACGGGCTCGTCATGCTCGCGCGCGCGATCGACCGGCGCGGTCGCCCGGCCATCGAGGATCCGGTGCTTCGCGGGCGCCTCGTCGAGGTCGAGACCAAGCTGATTGCGGCCGAGCTGCACTCGATGAGGCTGTTGACGATGCAGTCGCGCGGCGAGGAACCCGGATTGCCCGGCATGGTCCCGAAGCTCTACACGACGCAGCTTTCCTACGAGATGGCGCGCCTTGCGATGGACATTTCCGGCGACGGCGCGGCGCTGGCGCCCGGAGAACCGGAAGCGCCGGCGATGGGCATGTTCGTGCACGCCTATCTCTGGTCCCTCGGCATCCTGATCGCCGGCGGCACCGCCAACATCCAGCGCAACATCATCGCCGAGCGCGGCCTCGGCCTTCCGCGCGACGCTTCGCAGAAACGCTGAAGGCTCCGCGCGGCGGCAAGCGGCAGCGCACGCAGGGAAAAACACGTCATGGATTTCGGCCTTTCCGCGGAACAGAAAGCCCTTGCGGCAACGGTGCGACGCTATCTCGCCGAGCGCTGCCCGATCGCCCGCGTGCGCACGATCATGGACAGTGAAAGCGGCCACGACGCGGGCCTTTGGCAGGGTCTCATGGACCTCGGCATCGGTGCGCTGCCCGTTGCCGAAGCCGACGGAGGCATGGGCGCCGAGTTCCTGGACCTCGCGCTGGTTGCCGAGGAGCTGGGTTACGCGTGCACGCCCGGACCTTTCCTCGGCTCTCTCGTCGCGACGATCGCGATTGCCGGGGCCGACGACAGTGATCTTCGCGCGCGCTGGCTGCCCAGGCTCGCCTCCGGTGAAACCATCGCGACTTTTGCCGTCGGTGAAAGCGGCGGCCGCTGGGACGCCGGGGAGATTGCCGCGAGAGTCGACGGAAACACGGTTACCGGCGCCAAGAGCCTGGTACCGTACGGCAGCCTCGCCGATCTTCACGTGGTTGCGGCAGTCGGGAGCGACGGGCCCGGTCTCTGGCTCGTCGCCCGCGACTCCGCGTCAGTTTCGACGAACGAGCTTTCGGGCAACGACCGCACGCGGCGCCTGTCTTCGGTCGAGTACCGCGGCAGCGAGGCCGTGATGCTCGGCGGCGCGGACGCGCTGGCAAGGCTGCGCGACGCTGCGCTGGTCCTTGTCGCCGCCGATGCCTACGGCGGCGCGAGGCGTTGCCTCGAGATGGCGCGCGAATACGTGCTCGTGCGCGAGCAGTTCGGCCAGCCGGTGGGAGCGTTCCAGGCCGTCAAGCACCAGCTGGCCAACCTGGCCGTCGAGATCGAGCCTTCCCTGTCGCTGTGGTGGTACGCAGCGCACGCCTTCGATCGAATCCGCGACCAGGCGCCGCGGCACGCCGCGCTCGCCAAGGCTTTCTCGTGCGATCTTTTCGACCGCGCCTCGCGCGACGCAACCGAGCTGCACGGCGGCATCGGTTTTACGTGGGAGTTCGATCTTCACCTCTGGTTCCGGCGCTCGATCTTCGATCGCGCGTTCTTCGGCGACTCGCACTATCACCGCGCGCGCGCCGCCTCGCTCGCCGGCTGGTGACGCAAGGGGGCGCGCGCAACCCTTGTCCGACATCGCGGATACGACAGACGCTCCGGAGCCGGCAGACCGCCGCCGCCGCCGCGGACGTCTGCTGCCTGCGATCCTGCTCGTTGCAGCGACGGCGAGCGCTCTGTGGCTCGTCTGGCCTGCATTCTCGCCGGGCCACATCGTCAATCTGGACGCACCGAGACACCTGCTGCGCACCATCGTCATGGCGCGCCAATTCCTGCCGTCGGGGCATCTCGACGGTTGGTCGCCGTACTGGTTCCTCGGTGCCCAGCTCTTCCTGTTCCAGTCTTACGGCTACTTCCTGCTGATCGCTGCGACTTCGCTGCTCGCGGCGCACTACGCGAGCATCGAAGCCGTATTCAAGGTGTTCTACGTGCTGCCGCTCGTCGTGCTGCCGGCGGCCACTGCGCTGCTCGCGTGGCGACTCGGCGCCGGCAGGCGAGGTGCGGCGTTCGCTGCGGCCGCGAGCCTCGTATTCTCGTCTCCGCTTGGCTACGGCACCCAGGGAATGTTCGGCATGGGCCTGCTGCTCCAGGGCGTGGGGCTGGTGGGCTTCGCGGTGGCGTGGCCGGAAATGCTCGACGTCCTCGTGGATCCCGGGCGCGCTCCGTGGCGCGCCTGCCTCGCGCTGGCTGCGCTGCTGCTCTGTCACTTCATTTCCGGAGCTTACGCGCTCGCCGTTTCCGGATTCGTTGCCGCCGGCGTCGCACTGCGCACGCGCAGCGCGATGCCCCTGGCACGATACGCGCTCGTTGCCGCCGTCGTGCTGCTGCTGGCTGCGCATGCGCTCGTTCCGAGCGTGGAGCTGCACGACCTGGCCGGCGGGACGGTCGGGTGGGGCGACGACCGTGACCGGTACCTGCGTTTCGTGTTGGGGACTTTGTTCGGCGCTCCGTGGCTCGCGCACGCGGCGCTGGTGGCCGCGCTGTGGGCGATGTGGCGCGGCAGCCGCACGATGGCGATCGCTGCTGTCGTATTCGTGGCAACGGGCCTCATCGGCGGATCGAACGGGCAACCGTGGGAGCCGCACGAGCTGGCCAAGCTCCTCGAAGTGATGGTGCGTCCGCGGGCTCTTCCGTACGCGGCGTTGCTGCAGGCCGTTTTCGTCGGCGTCGCGGCCGACGGCGTGCTTGCCGCGGCGGATCGGGCGGCGTCGAGATTCGGATGGCGATCGATTGCGATCGTGGCCAACGCCGTCGTGCTCGCCGCATTCGTCGTGGTCGCTGCGCCCGAGATCCAGTACCAGCGTCACTGGGTCAAGACCATGTCGATGCTGAAGCCGCGCGACCACAAGGTCTACGACAAGCTCGTGCACTGGCTTCGCGCCCACGCGAGGCCGCCGCAGATCGTCGCGATCCCACGCACCGTCCTGCCTCAATCGGCGCTCGGTGCGCGCAGCATCATCAGCCTGCTCAACGTCGACACCGGCCTGTACACGCTGCACGGAGACCAGTCCGAGCTGTCGCGCACGGCGCACCACGCCGGGCGCATCAACTTCGAACGCTTCGACGACAATCTCCCGCGCAGCGCCGCGACGCTGAGGACGTCCGGCGTCTCGTTGCTCATCGTCAGCCGTCCCGGGCTGCGCCGGCACCTGGATGCGAGCGCCGAATTCGAGCGGGTGTTCGAGTACGACCAGAACCCGGCGCACCTGGCGGCAAGCGCGGAGGGCCGTGAACCGAAAATCGCGCGGCGCACGGCGCCGTCGCTCGGTATCGCCGTTTACCGGCTTCAAGGCGGAGGCCAGTGGCTTCACGGAGGCGGCATCGACGTGCACGCGATGCGGGCCGAAACGCCCGAGCACATCGAGTGGGACGTCGCCGTCAAGGGGCACCCCTTGCGAGTGGCCACTGTCGCGATCAACTGGCACCCGTACTGGACGGTGAGAATCGACGGTGCTCCGGTTGCGGCGTCCTGCACCCCCTCGCGGCGCATCTCCTTCGAGGTTCCCGCAGGCGCGACGCGCATCGCGCTGGAGTTCGAACGGCCCGCGCGCGAAAAGTCCGCCAACGCGGTGTCGGCGCTCACCCTGGTCGTCGTCGTCGCGGCATGGTGGCGTACGCGGCGCCGGAGGACGAGATTGCCGGCGCAGACAGAAAAGGAAGGAAGAGGGCAGGTATGAACGTACGCGCTGCAGTGGCGCAGGGGCCGGGCCGGCCCCTGACGATCGAAACCGTCCAGCTCGAAGGGCCCCGCGCCGGCGAAGTCCTCGTCGAGATCCGCGCCAGTGGCGTCTGTCACACCGACGCGTACACGCTGTCGGGCAAGGACCCCGAAGGCCTGTTCCCTGCGATCCTGGGCCATGAAGGCGCCGGCGTCGTCGTCGAGGTTGGCCCCGGTGTCACGAGCCTCGCCGCGGGCGACCACGTGATTCCGTTGTACGTTCCCGAATGCCGCCAGTGCGATTACTGCACGAGCGGAAAAACCAACCTCTGCCAGGCCATTCGCGAGACCCAGGGTCGCGGGCTGATGCCCGACGGCACGAGCCGCTTCTCCATCGACGGCAAGCCGCTGCTCCACTACATGGGTACCTCGACGTTCTCGAGCCATACCGTGGTGCCGGAGATCGCTCTTGCGAAGATCCGCAAGGACGCACCGTTCGACAAGGTCTGCTACATCGGCTGCGGCGTCACGACCGGCATCGGCGCCGTGATCAACACCGCCAAAGTGCGGCCGGGCGACAGCGTCGTCGTGTTCGGGCTCGGTGGCATCGGCCTCAACGTCGTCCAGGGTGCACGCCTGGCCGGCGCCGCATTGATCGTCGGCGTCGACGTCAATCCGTCACGCCGCGCGCTGGCGGAAAGCTTCGGCATCACCCATTTCGTCAACCCGAACGAAGTCGGAGGCGATCTCGTCGCCTACCTCGTCAGCCTCACCGGCGGCGGAGCCGACTTCAGCTTCGAGTGCATCGGCAACGTCTCGGTGATGCGCCAGGCCCTCGAGTGCTGCCACAAGGGCTGGGGCACCAGTGTGATCATCGGCGTGGCCGGCGCCGGCGAAGAGATCTCGACCAGGCCCTTCCAGCTGGTGACCGGACGGGTGTGGAAAGGGACGGCGTTCGGCGGAGCCAGGGGGCGTACCGACGTTCCACGCATCGTCGACTGGTACATGGACGGCCGCATCCGGATCGACGATCTGATCACCCACACGATGCCGCTGGCGGAAATCAACACGGCCTTCGATTTGATGCACCGCGGCGAATCGATCCGGGCTGTCGTGACTTTCCCCTGAGCCCTCGCTTCTTGCGCGTTCGGTCAGGGAGCGCACTTCCTTTTTCTTCTTGAAACAAGCGCGCCTCCGAAGGCATATTGACCGCGGATTTCTGCACTGTGTGTGCAGAATTGGAGGAGACCCAAAACATGAACAAATTCAGGCTCTTTGCGGGCGGCGCCTTTTTCGCTGCCGCGCTGCTGGTCCGCGCGGCGCCGGCTTCTGCGTTCGTCACCTTCGAGTCGGGACAGGTTCGTCCGCTGGCGATGTCGCCCGACGGGCAACGCTTGTTCGTCTGCAATACGCCCGACAACCGCCTGGAGATCTTCGACATCACGGGACAGGGACTGACCCACGTGACGTCGGTGCCGGTCGGCCTGGAGCCCGTCGCAGTCGCGGCGCGCACCAATACCGAGGTGTGGGTGGTCAACCACCTTTCCGACAGCGTCAGCATCATCGACATCAGCAACATCAACGAGCCTCGCGTCACGCGCAGCCTCACCGTCGGCGATGAGCCCCGCGACATCGTGTTCGCCGGCCCGTCTTTCGATCACGCGTACATCACGACCGCACACCGCGGCCAGAACATTCCGTTCGATCCGCAACTGACGACGCCCGGCGTCGGCCGCGCCGACGTCTGGGTCTTCGACGCGAACGACCTGGGCAGCAGTTTCGGCGGCGACGAGAAGGCAGTCATCACGCTGTTCGGCGACACGCCGCGCCCGCTGGCGGTCAGCGCCGACGGCAAGAAGGTTTACGCCGGTGTCTTCCTGTCAGGCAACCAGACGACGACTCTCGGTGAGGGAGTCATCCCGAACGGCGGCCCGGGCATGGGCGGCATGCCCAACCCCGGCACCGACTCCAACGGCGACCCGCGCCCCGAAGTGGGCCTGATCGTGCACTACGACGGCACCAAGTGGACCGATGAGCTCAATCGCGACTGGTCGTCCAGCGTGATGTTCAACCTGCCCGACTTCGACGTCTTCACGATCGACTCCAACCAGAACCCTCCGGTGGCCTCCGGCCAGAAGTTCGCGCACGTGGGCACGACGCTGTTCAACATGGCGATCAACCCCGGCGACGGAAAGCTCTTCGTCAGCAACCTGGAGTCCTTCAACCAGGTGCGCTTCGAGGGGCCGGGGACCTTCTTCCCGTCAACGGTGCGCGGCCACATCGTCGAGAGTCGCATCTCGGTCATCGATCCGGTCGGTGAGACCGTCGTCTCGCGCAACATCAACAAGCACATCGACTACAACGCCGCTTTCCCCGATCCGCCGAACGACGTCAGCGAGAAGAGCCTCGCGTTCCCGATCGGCATCACGTTCAACGCTGCCGGCAGCAAGCTCTACGTCGCGGCGCTCGGCTCGAGCAAGATCGGCGTCTACACGCCGTCGCAGATCGAGGACGACAGCTTCGTCGTCGATACCGCCAACCAGATCGAAGTGACGGGCGGAGGCCCTACCGGCGTCGTGCTCGACGAGGCCAACGGCCGCCTCTACGCGCTGACACGCTTCGACGACTCGGTGTCGGTGATCGACACCGCGATGAACCAGGAAGAAGCACACCTCTCGCTGCACAACCCGGAGCCGGCCAGCGTCGTCGCGGGCCGTCCCTTCCTTTACAACGCGCGCCTGACCAGCTCGCGCGGCGACCAGGCCTGCGCGTCTTGCCACATCTTCGGCGATTTCGACGCGCTGGCGTGGGACCTCGGCAATCCGGACGGCACCGTACTCAACAATCCCCAGCCGTTCGTGATCGGCCCGGTTGGCAATGCGAACTTCCATCCGATGAAGGGCCCCATGACGACGCAGAGCCTGCGCGGCATGGACAACGAAGGCCCGATGCACTGGCGCGGCGACCGCACCGGCGGCAATGACGACCTGGTGGGCGGCAATCCGAACAACGTGCAGCCTGACCACGGCGTCTACAACGAAGACGCGGCCTTCAAGAAGTTCAACGTCGCGTTCTCGGGGCTGGTCGGGCGAACCACCAACCTGACCGATGACCAGATGCAGGCCTTCACGACCTTCATCCTGCAGGTCATGTATCCGCCCAACCCGAACCGCGCCCTGGACAACTCGCTGACGTCGGACCAGGCCACGGGCCAGGGGATCTTCTTCGCGAGGACGATCGACACCTTGGAGCAGTGCAACGGCTGCCACGTCACCGACCGCAACGGCAATGCGAACTTCAACGTTGCGCACCCCGGCTTCTTCGGGACCGACGGCCGCAGCTCGTTCGAGAACGAGACCCAGCACTTCAAGATCCCGCACCTGCGCAATCTGTACCAGAAGGTCGGCATGTTCGGGAATGCCGCCGAGGCATTCATCAACCCCGGAGACAACGGTTTCCAGGGCGACCAGATCCGCGGCTTCGGCTTCCTGCACGACGGCAGCACCGACACGCTGTTCCGCTTCTTCAACGCGACCGTGTTCGACCACGCCACGATGCCGCTGGCGAACGACGGCTTCCACAGCGACACCGAGCGCCGCCAGATGGAGCAGTTCGCACTCGCGTTCGACAGCAACCACCGGCCCATCGTCGGCCAGCAGGCGACGCTGTCGTCGACGAGCGGTGGCGATGCCAGCACGCGCATCAGCCTCATGCTCGCGCGTGCGGACGCAATGACCGGCTCCGAGTGCGACGTCGTGGTCAAGGGCGTCGTCGGCGGCGTAGAGAGAGGCTGGCTCTACGAGGGCGGCGGCAAATACGTCAGCGATCGTGCCGCCGATGGCGAGATCACCGACATGGCGCTGAGGGCGTTTGCGGGCACCGCGGGACAGGAGCTGACGTTCACTGCCGTTCCGGTCGGCGAGGGCGAGCGCATCGGCATCGACCGCGACCTCGACGGATTCGGCGACGCCGACGAGACCGCCAACGGCGGCGATCCCACCAACCCGATCATCCTGCCGTGCATGACCGACGAGCCGAGCTTCGCGTTCCAGAAGGTGGCGCTGCAGGACAGCAAGGGCCGGCTGCAGGTCACGGCGACGGTGACGCTGTCGGGCGCGTACACTGGCAGCCCGATCTACGTCGACGTGAGCGACGGCGGCGGCACGATCTTCGCCGGCGGCCTCGACGGCTCGAGCCTCGTCGCGAGCAGCTCGGGCAAGAGCTGGAAGTACAAGGCTGCCAAGGGCACGACCGGAATCACCAAGGCGATGGTCAAGGCGACCAATGCGCCGAACGTGTACAAGGTCACGATGAAGACCGACCAGGCGTGGACCGCGCCGGCGGCCGACGAGACGACGGCGACGACCAACGTCGTGCTGCACGTCGTCAGCGACTGCTTCTCGGGCAACGCGACTTCCGTCAAGCAGTAGCGCGACAACCGGGCGCCGGGTCTCCGGCGCTGCACGAAAACGAAAGGGCGCGGAAGAAATTCCGCGCCCTTTCGATTTTTCAGGATGGCGACCGCTTCTCGCGCGATGCAATGGCCCGATGCAAGATCAGCGACGGATCAGCGACGGATCAGCGTCGAATCATCTGCCAGGCGCACTCGCCGCCGAACGCGATCGTCGCGTCGTCGAATGCGAAGCGCTCCTGGCACGATTCCTTGAACATGCCGACGAAGGCGCCGAAGACCAGGCCGATCAGGATGCGCGGATCGCCTTCGCGAACTTCTCCTGAGACCTGTCCGCCGCGAACGAACCCCTCGGCGGTAGCGAACACCGAATCGGAGAGCGCGCGGCTGGCTTCATCGAGATATTCTTCGTGGTGCTGCAGCTCGAGGAAACGAAGCGCCGTCGGGTCGGCGGCGGCCATGGCCGCGAGGCTCTGCCAAAGGCGAAGGAAGACGTCTTTCTCGGTCCCGCCTCCGGCCAGTGCGGCCTTCAGGCCGTCGTGCATCGCCGTCTTGCAGCGGCGGAACACGGCGTTGGCCAGCGCCTCCTTGCTTTCGAAGTGCCGGTAGACCGTGCCGGTGCCGACATGGGCGCGGGCGGCGATCTCGGGAACCGGCGCCGCGCCGTAAGTCCTCTCGGCGAAAAGCTCGAGGGCGGCGCGCAGCACGGCCTCGCGCCGGTCCGACGGGGCCAGTTCCGGTTCGGGGTTCAGGATGCCGGCATTCTCCAACCGTCGGGCTGGAATGGCGGAGGGCGAGGGGACGACGCGGAGCATCCGGGCGATTTATGCTGTCCAAGGGACAGGTCAAAATCGAGGCGCCCGCGAAAAGATCGCGGCGGATTCTGTGCTAGAGCTTCAGCGATGGCATCCCGGGCACCGGACGGCCGCGAGGCGCGAGCGGGCGGGGCGACCCTGCTGGAGGCGGCCTGCATCGCGGTGCTTGCGGTGCTGCTCGGCGCCGGTCTTCTCGAGCTCGCCGGATTGCGCAGCGCGCCGGTCGTCCGGCTGAGCGTCGCTCCCGGCGGCGGAGAGTGACGGCGTGCCCGCTCCCATGATCACGATCGCGACTCTGCTGCTGTTGCTGCCGTTTGCGTGGCTGCTGGTGGGTCTTGCCGTGTACCCGCTTCTCGCGTCGGGCGGTCGCATTGCGGCCGACGAAGAGCTTTCGCGCCGCGGCAACTCCGCGGTGCTCGGTGCGACCATCCGTAACGCGTTCGCATGGACGGCGGGGCCCGCCGAGCGTTTCTTCGTGCGCGCCGGGATCTCGGCCAACGCACTGTCGGTCGCGGGCTGCGTGCTGTGCGCCGTCGGTGGCGTCGCCATCGGCGCGGGCGAGCTGTTGTTCGGCGGGTTGCTCGTGCTCGAATCTTCGCTGTTCGATTATCTCGACGGCCGAATCGCGCGCGCACACGGCACTTCGAACCCCGCCGGCGAATTCCTCGACTCGACGCTGGACCGCTACGCGGACGCGTTCTGTTTCGGCGGCGCGGCGTTCCTGCTGCGCGCCAATGCGTGGAACCTGATTGCGGCGCTCGTCGCTCTCGCGGCGACGGCCATCGTGCCGTACGCGCGTGCGAAATCGGCTTCGCTCGGACGCGACCTGAAGACGGGGACCATGCAGAGGGCCGAGCGCGTGGTGCTGCTGAGCGGCGCTGCGATTTTCAGCACGCCGCTGGACTGGCTGTGCCCGGCGTCGATGCAAGACGCGCATCCGACGCTGGCGGCGATGATCTGGTTTCTCGCGATCTCGACGGCGTGGACGGCGATCGGAAGAACCAGGGATGGGTTCGGGGGGCTGAAGGGGTTTCAGGCGCGACCAAAACCGCCCGTCCTTGACGAATCCGATGTGTCACATTAATGTGTCACATATGAAGACCACGACGATCCGGGAACTGAAACACGACACCACGACCGTGCTCTCGTGGGTGGCCGGTGGAGAAAGCGTGGAGGTGTTGCGACGTAATACGCCAGTGGCTCTGCTGTCTCCGCCGAAACGGGCGTCGCGGGTCAAGCGTCCTGATTTTGCCGCCAGGATGAAGGCGATCTACGGAGCGAGGATTCTCGCCACGACCGGCTCGGATCTCGTATCCGAGTCGCGTGGCGATTCGTGATCGCCTATGCCGATACAGGATTCCTGTGCTCGCTGTATGCCCCGGACGGACACAGCGCCCGGGCGGTGGCACGAATGAAAAGGCAGGATCTTCCGCTGCCGTTCACCTGGCTTCACCAACTCGAGTTTCGAAACGCATTGCGCCTGCGCGTCTTTCGGCGGGAGATCACTCCCGCCGAGCGCGACGCCTCGCTCAATGCCATGCTGGCGGACCTGGCGGCAGGAGTTCTCGCGGCAGCTTCTCCGCCTCTGGCCGAATTGATGACCGAGGCAGAGCGACTGAGCGCGCTGCATTCCGAGAAACTCGGTACCCGCAGCCTCGACGTCCTGCACGTCGCGTGCGGGCTGGTGCTGGGGCTCCCGCAGTTCCTCACCTTCGACAAACGGCAAGCGGCGCTGGCCAGAACAGCCGGGTTGCAAATACCCTTTCGCTGAAACGGCCGCCCCTACTTCTTCACCAGCACGAAAATCGTCCCGCTCTCCCTCGCCACCAGCAAGAGCGCGCTCTTGTCGCCGACCTTGCCGGCGAGCTTGTGGAAGTCCTTCGCGTCGGCGACCGGGTTCTGGTCGATCTGGATGATCACGTCGCCCGGCTGCATGCCGGCGCGCGCGGCGGGACTGCGCGGGTTGAGTTGCGTGATCACTGCGCCGGTGTCGATCTTGTCGGGGACCTGGAACTTGCGGCGCGACTCAGCGTTCAGATCCGCGACGCCGATTCCGCCGAGCAAGCCTTCGTCGGACGGCTTGGCCGGCTTGGCTTCGGCTGTCTCCTTGGTTGCCGGCAGCGAGCCGAGAACCACGTCGATGTCCTTCTTCTTCTTGTCGCGCACGATCGTCACGTCGACGCTCTTGCCGGACGGATGCGCCGCGACGATGTTGCGCAACTCGCCGGTGGATTTCACATCGTGGCCGTCGATCGCGAGGATCACGTCGCCGCGCTCGATGCCGGCCTTCTTCGCGGGGCCGTCGGCAGTGACGTCGGCGACGAGCACGCCGTGGGCCTGGTCGATGCCCATCGCGTCGGCAAGGTCGCGGTCGAGGTTCTGGATGGCCACGCCTAGCCAGCCGCGCTCGACCTTTCCGGTCTTGACGAGGCTCGTCATGATGCTGCTGGCCATGTTCGACGGGATCGCGAAGCCGATTCCCTGGTAGCCGCCGGTACGGCTCACGATTGCGGTATTGATGCCGACCAGCTCGCCGTTGATGTTGACGAGCGCGCCGCCGGAATTGCCGGGATTGATGGCCGCGTCGGTCTGGATGAAATCCTCGTAGTCGGCAATGCCGAGGTTGGCGCGGCCGGTGGCCGAAACGATGCCCATCGTCACGGTCTGGCCGACGCCGAACGGGTTTCCGATCGCAAGGACGGTATCGGCCAGGCGAAGCTTGTCGGAATCGCCGATCGGAATGGCCTTCAGGCCGGACGGGCTGCCCTTCAGCCGGATCACGGCGACGTCGCTCTGCGGATCGGCGCCCACCAGCTCGGCGTCGAACTCGCGACCGTCGGCCAGCGTGACCTTGGTCTCATCGGCACCTTCGACCACGTGGTTGTTCGTCAGGATGATGCCGTTCTTGTCGACGATGACGCCGGATCCGAGGCTCTGCTCGCGCCGCTCCTGGGGAATGTTCTGGCCCGGAGGAAGCTGGAAGAACTTGCGGAAGAACGGGTCGTCGAGGAACGGCGAGCCTCCTCCTCCTCCTCCTTCTTCACCACCGCCGTCTCCGCCGGCGCCGGGACCGGCCTCCGGCTTCATCGTGCGGGTCGACGAGATGTTGACGACGCTGGCGGTGACTCTCTCGGCCACGTCGGCCAGGTCGATGGCCGGATAGAACGCATGCGCATCGTTCGGCTGGAGGAGCGCAGCCGCAGCGCGCGGCAAGGATCCGGCAGCGGAATCGCCGGGCACGGCCGGCGGAGAAATCAGGCTGAGCGTCAGCAGCGCGCCGCCGAGGCCGCCGACGGCGGCCGCCACGAGAAAGCCGGCGGATCTGCGACGCGAAGGCAGAGAAGAACGATTCGGAAGGGTCATCAGCGACAAGACTCCTCGGTCGTGGTCACGCATGCGCGTGGGTTTTGCCCCTCTGACGCGGCGTTGCCGCTGCTATTCAGAACGGACCGAGCGCGCAATCGGGGTGCGCAGCAGAGCGCCCCGCGCCCCGGCGCGACTGCCCGCAATGGGGGGACGATCCAGCGGCTGCCGCGCAGTAATACATGTAAGTAGCTGAAATAACAAACGAATCTTGCGGACCGCCGCCGTTGCCCCCCAGCCGGCCGACGAGTAGGATGAAGGCGTTGCGCCATCGGCGCGGGCACAGGCCGGTGGCGCTCTCGAAGGAGGACGGGATGGCGGAAGAAGACGTCAAATTCAGCGGGAGTCCCAACACGATGATTGCGCTGGCACTGGTGGCCTCGGCCCTGTCGCTGGCGCTCAGCGTCTGGAGCCTGTCGAGGGTGGGAGACCTCGAGGCATTCATGGCCGTGCAGGCCATTCGAGCCCAGCAGCACAAGGTCGTAGCGAACTGATCGCTCTCGCGCAGGGGTTCGCGCAACGCGACCCCTGCGCGCCGGCTTCGTTCGTCCTCGATCGTTCCTACTTGGTCTCCTGCTTCAGTCTCCCGCTCCAGTCTCTTGCTCTCGTCGGCACCGTTCGGCGCGCACCAGCGCTTTTGCACTGCTTTTCGATTTCGCAGAGGGTGGCCCGCAGAGGTAGCATCCGTTGGCCGACGCCGAAGAACACGAGATCGTCCTGATCGCAGTCGGCCAGTGCGTGCAGCGCGACGTGGCTGCAGACCACGCGCGCGACCCCGTTGCGCTGATGAGCGATGCCGCGCGCGCCGCGGCCGAAGACTGCGGCATCGGCGCCCGCCTGTTCGACAGCATCGACCTCGTCGCCACCGTCGATACCTTCGCTTGGCAGCCGGCCAATGCCGCAAGGCTGCTGTCCGATGCGCTCGGTGCGAAGCCGTCGCGGCTGGTGGTCTCCAGCGTCGGCGGCAACACGCCGCAGGCTTACGTCAACTGGCTGGCCGCCGAGATCCGTGCGGGAAAGGCATCGACCTGCCTCGTCGCGGGCGTCAACGTCGTCGCGAGCATGATGAAGGCGAGGGCGGCAGGCGTGCGCCTTGCGTGGCCAACCGGCGGCGGCAACGAGCCGGAACGTTTCGGCGACGCCAGGCCCGGGGGCACCGACTACGAGAACGCCCACGGCCTTTTCCTGCCGTCCAACGCGTATCCTCTTTTCGAGAACGCGCTGAGGGCGCGGCGCGGACTCGGAGTTCGCGAGCACAGCCTGGCCATCGGCCGCATGTTCTCGCGCTTCACCGACGTGGCGGCCGCCAACCCGTATGCATGGTTCCCGGTCGCGCGCAGCGCCGAGGAGCTCGTGACCGCTTCCGACACGAATCGCTGGGTGTCGTTTCCGTACACGAAGTACCTGAACGCCGTAATGGCCGTCGACCAGGCCGCGGCCGTCGTCGTGACCACGGCCGCGCAGGCGCGCCGCCTCGGCGTGAGCGAAGACCGGCTCGTGTGGTTCCTCGGCGGCGGCGCCGCGAGCGAGGACCCGTGGAATCTCACCGAGCGGCCAAGCCTCGATCGCTGCCCGGCGATGGCGTTCGCCGCCGAACAGGCGATGGCGAGGGCCGGCGTCACGGTGGCCGATCTTGATTTCTTCGACCTCTACTCGTGCTTCCCGGTTGCCGTCGAGATCGCGTGCGAGGGCCTCGGCATCTCCGAGACCGATCCGCGCGGGCTGACGAGGACGGGCGGTCTTCCGTACTTCGGCGGGCCGGGCAACAACTACACGCTGCACGGCATCGCGGCGATGGCCGAGGCGCTTCGCGCCAAGCCGGGAGCAAACGGCCTCGTCACGGCAAACGGCTGGTACCTGACCAAGCATGCCGCCGGCGTCTACTCGAGCGCGCCGCCGTCGCGGCCAGCCAGGACCGAGCCGGACGCGGCGCGTGCGCGGCACGCCGAACATGCCTGCAACGTCGTAGTCGAGCCGAACGGCAAGGGCACCGTGGAAACCTACACCGTCGTCTGCGGCAAACAGGGCGAACCGGAAACCGGCATCGTCGTCGGTCGCCTGGGCAGCGGAGAGCGCTTCCTCGCGCACACGCCGGCCGACCGCGCGCTTCTCGAAAACTGGATGACGACCGAGGCAGTCGGGCGCCGCGGAACCGTCTCGTCCGGCTCCGTCAACCTGTTCACTCCCGAGTGAAGGCGACCATGAACAAGCCCCATCCGGCCACATTCGCGTCCGAGGACGGCGTGCTCGCGAGGATCGCCGGCGTACCGGTCGTCGACCTCGCACGGCGCTTCGGCACTCCGACGTTCGTCTACGACGCGACGACGATTGCTGCCCGCATCGCGAGCCTGTCCCGCTTCGACGTCGTGCGCTACGCGCAGAAGGCCTGCTCGAACATCGCGGTGCTCGACCTTTGCCGCCGCCACGGCGCCCTCGTCGATGCGACGAGCGCGGGCGAGGTGCACCGCGCGATGGTTGCGGGTTATGCGCCCGGCGGCGATCCGCCGCCGATCGTCTACACTGCCGACATCTTCGACCGCGACTCGCTCGACCTCGTCGTGGACGCGGGCGTTCACGTCAACTGCGGTTCGCCCGACATGATCGACCAGTACGCGTCGCGAGTCGGACGCGGCAGCATCACGCTCAGGATCAATCCCGGATTCGGCCACGGCCACAGCCGCAAGACGAACACCGGCGGCGAGCACTCCAAGCACGGCATCTGGCACGAGGAGCTTCCCGAGGTGCTCGGGCGCGCGGCAGGTCTCGGAATGCGCGTGTCGGGTCTTCATCTGCACATCGGCTCGGGCAGCGACCTCGAGCACCTTTCGCAGGTGTGCGAGGCTGCCGAAAAGCTTGCGCTGCGCATCGGCCCGCAGCTCGATTCGATCAGCGCCGGCGGCGGGCTGCCGGTGCCTTACAAGCTCGGCGATCCGGTGATGGACGTCGATGCGTACTTCGCGCTGTGGGACGCCGTGCGCAGGAAGCTCGAGAAGTCGTTCGGTCACGCGGTCAGGCTCGAGATCGAGCCGGGTCGCTATCTCGTTGCCGACAGCGGTTTTCTTCTCACCGAAGTGCGCGCCATCAAGCGCGTCGGAACGAACCGCTTCTGTCTCGTCGACGCGGGCTTTCACAACCTCGTGCGTCCGGCGATGTACGGGTCGTGGCATCCGATGGCGCTGGCGCCGCAGGACGGAGCCGGTGTACGAGCGCAGGACGACTATGTCGTCGGTGGACCGCTTTGCGAGTCGGGAGACATTTTCACCCAGGGCGCCGACGGCGTGGTGGGTCACGCGCGTCTGCCGCAGCCGTCGGTGGGCGACATCATCGTCATCGGCGTCGCCGGCGCCTACGGCTTTTCGATGAGCTCGAACTACAACTCCAAGCCGCTGGCGGCCGAAGTGCTCGTCTCGGAGGGACGCCCTCACCTGGTCAGGGCCCGGCAGGGCCTCGACGACCTGATCAGGGGCGAACGGATTCCCTCGGATGCGTGACCCCGCCGGTCCCAGTCCCTCGGACCCCACCCCCCACCCCGCGGTGGTGCTGGCGCGTCGCGGCCGGTGACGGCGCCGGAAGCATTGCGCGTCGTTTCGCCAATCCTCCTCCGGTTGCGCGACGGGCCGGCGCGGCCAATTCCGTGGTTTTTTGGTGCTTTGCGTTGCAGCCGGCCGTCGTCGCTACGAGGGCCGCGCGCGCAGGCTCCGGCAATCCGGCAATATTTCCGTGCGTGCAGCATTGCGCCATCGCACGGCCCGTCATAATCCCGTCAAGGGTAGGTCAGCATGGCGGCGTCGGGATGGACCCAATACTCCGAGACCCAGATCCGCGAGATCCTCGAACTCGCGAAGATGGGAATGCAGCCGGCCGACCTTGCGCGCCGTTACAACGTCCCCGTGGTCGTCATCCACGTCTGGCAGACGAAATACGGCGCATCGGCCGGAGAAACCGACACCAACCGGCTGCGCCGCCTGGACATGGAGATCACCAAGCTGAACCAGCTCATCGGCGAGCTGACGGTCGAGAAGGATCAGCTCGAAACCAAGCTGACGGGCGGCAAGGGATGAGCTAGCCGAAGTGGCGAAGGCTGAGCGAGCCGAAGTGGCGAAGGGTGAGCGATCCGAAGCGGCGAAGGGTGAGCGATCCGAAGCGGCGGTTGTACTGATCTACGTCCTTCGGGGCTGCCCGTACTGTGTCCGCGCCAAGGCCCTGCTCGACTCCAAGGCAATCCCGTACCGCGAAATTGACGTGACGGCCGATCAGGCGGAGCGTAGGCGGCTCTGTGAGCGAACGGGACACTGGACCTTTCCGCAGATCTTCATCGACGACCGCTTCATCGGGGGGTGCGACGAGCTCGTCGCCCTCGAGCGACGTGGAAAGCTTGATGTCCTGCTTTCGTGAGTCGCAGAAAAAGCCAACTATACTTCACGTTTTTTCGTGCTTATCCTCCACGTCGCGCTTCACGGAAGCGCGTTGCCGCCGCGCTTCACGGTCAGGAAGCGCGGGGCGCTTGTGCCTCGCGGCAATGAAGCGCGAGGCGAGGGGAGAGCTTGCGCGGCGCGGGTCGTGCGGGTTTTCCGGCAGGATTCCCCTGCTTTGACACCAGGAGCTTACGATGGGTCTTCCCACATCGTTCAATGATCTCGCGCCTCTCGCGCGGGCTGCGGTGATCGCTGCCGCGTGCCTGGCCGCGCTCGGGTTTCCGGGACGAGCGCAGGCCGCCAATTGCGGCGACGACGTCGGCGGCGAGCGCGTGGCGTGCTCGTGCGGCGACATCGTCGTTTCCGACACTGTGATCTGGGCCACCGACCCTGTCGCGGTCGAGCCATGCACCGATGACGGCCTCATCATCCAGGTTCCCCCCGGCTCGGACGGCGTCACGCTCAATCTCGGCGGCCAGAGCCTGGCGGGCCACGGCCACGGCGCCGGGATCTTCGTCGCTCGCGGCGGGCGTCTCGGCTCGACGATCATCGGCGGAGACGCGGGCGACACTCGCGCCGAGATCGCCAACTTCGCGATCGGCATCCGCGCGTCGGGCCACGCTGCGCTGCGCGCGATCCGCGGGCTCGACGTTCACCACAACCGCTTCGATGGCCTGAACGTGCGCGTCAGCGGCATCCAGATCGAAGACGTGCACTCGCAGGACAACGGCCGTGGCGGTGCAACGGTGTCCGGACACGACATCCAGATCCACGGTGTCGTCGCCAACAACAACAGCCGCGACGGACTTTCCGTCCACGCCTCGGGCGCACAGATCCAGGCGGAAACCAACGAGAACGGCCGCAACGGCACCAGGATCAGCGGCCGCGGCAACGTGCTGTCGTCGTCGCACTCGTCGATGAACGGCGGCCTGGGCGTCGTCGCAACGGGCGCAGGTCACCAGGTAAACGGCCTCGAGTCGACGGGCAACGGCCGTAGCGGTATCGGCGGCCAGCCGGGAGCAGTCCAGTGATCCGCGCACTTCCTCGCAAAGTTTTCCTGTTGGCCGCGACCGTCGCGTGCTCCTCGGTCCTCGCGGCGTACGCATGGGCGGCCACCTCGGTCACCACGGCAGCCGACGTTTGTCCGGGCAACCCCAATCCCTGCAACGTGACAAGCGAAATGGACGTCACCGACGGCGCCGTGCTCGATTTCGGCACCCGCACCGTCAACGTCACCGGCGCCGGCCAGTTCAACTTCGGCATCGGCAGCGGCGAAATCGACTGCGGCCCCTTTCTCGCGACGACGACGGCTGCAGCGATCGACGCAGCAGGCATCGGAGCGTCCGGCACCCAGAGCGGCACCGTCAAGATCAGGGCGCGCCGCCAATGCTCCAATCCGAACCCGAACCCGAACAATCGAGCGTGCGTCGACCAGGCCGACTGCCAGCTCGGCGCCTGCGATTCGCGCCGCTGCTCACTCAAGTCGTCGCGCACGTGCACGGCGGACTCGGACTGCCAGCTCGGCAACTGCAGCCCCATCCTGAAGAAGTGCTCGGGCGCTGCGACGTTCGTGCGCTGCTCGACCAACGCCGACTGCCAGCTCGGCACCTGCCCGGCCCAGCTCATGTGTCACAGTCCCGCGGTCGCGCTGGCCTGCTCGGCCACCAGCGACTGCTTCTTCGGCGACTGCTCGGTCGGCTCCGCCTCGCTCACGATGAACGGTCCGATCGCAGGCAACTCCGACTTCCCGGCCAACATCGAGCTGCGCGCCGCCGACTCGGTGTCGATTTCCAAGCCGGTCAACCTGAACAGCAGCAACATCGAGTCCGACGGCGGCGACCTCACCGTAGAGGCGGCTTCCGGGTCGATCTCGATCACCGCCAAGGTCACCGCCAACGCCGGCGGAGACTCCCAGGGCGGCTCGGTCGAGCTGGATTCCGCCACCGACATCACGATCGGTGCCGAAATCGACGTGATCGGAGGCGATTTCGACGGCGGATCACCCGACTTCACTGCCGGCAACGACATCGTCATCAACAGCAGCGTCATCGCGAACTCGGCTGCTGGCGCGGGATTCGGCGGCGACCACTGCTACGACGCCGGGCGCGACATCGTCCTCAACGGCGCGTCGCCGACCAACAAGACGACGATCGAGAGCACCGGACATACCGACGTCGACAACTTCGCGGGTGACGGCGGCTGCATCGACTTCTCGACGGTGCGCAACGCCGTGCTCAACGCGAACACGCGCCTGATCGGCAACGGCTCGACGCCGGACGGCTACGGCTCCGACGTGACGTTCGACATCGGCGGCACGCTCACGCTCAACGGTGACATCACGGCCAAGGCCCTCGGCATCCAGGGCACCGGCGGATTCGTCGACATCACGAGCGGGGGCCTGCTCAGCGTCGGAAGCACCGGCACCTTCGACGTGACCGGCGGCAACGGCGGCGGCGGCGTCTGCTCGCTGGCCACCGACAGCGGCGACATCACCTACGGCGGCTTCGCCGATGCGAGCGCCGGCAACGGCGGCATCGGCGGGCTCGTCTTCCTCGGCGCAGGCAAGAACATCAGCTTCGGCGGCGAGATCACCGTGGCCGCCACCAGCGGCGGCGGACAGCTCGAGCTCGACGGCTGCCGCCTGACGCTGCAGAGCGGCAGCAACGTCGACAACAACTGCCTGAACGGCACCAACACGCTGAAGCAGCTCGCGTTCGATAACATGAAGCTGCTGGCGGGCAGCTCGGTGACCACCGGCGCCAACGGAGCGAACAAGCTGATCTACCGGTCGGCCGCCAAGCCGCCGATCATCAGCGGGACCGTCTCTCCGGCAGCCACCAAGATCGTCGATCCGAGCCTGCCCGGCGTGCCCGGTTGCCCCACTTGCGGCAACGGCACCCTCGATTTTGGCGAGACCTGCGACGACGGCAACACGGTCAGCGGTGACGGTTGCAGCAGCGACTGCCAGAACGAGAAGTGCATCGCGCAGACGCCCGGCTACGATCCGGCGCACCCGAACGCCGTTCCGCTGTGCAGTGATGGGAACGCCTGTACGGCGGACGTCTGCAATACGGCCCTGAACGGCGGCACCTGCCAGCACCCGGCCAAGAACTGCAGCGACAACATCGACTGCACCGACGACAGCTGCGCCGCCGGAAACGGCCAGTGCCTGCACGTGCCGAACAACACCAAGTGCGACGACGGCAACCCGTGCACCGACGACTTCTGCTCGGCGACCGGCTGCGGAACGAGCAACAACACCTCGCCGTGCAACGACAACAACTCGTGCACGACCAGCGATATCTGCGCGAACGGAACCTGCACGGGCACTCCGGTCCAGGGCTGCGGGTTCTGCGGCGACGGCAACGTCAATCCGCCCGAGCAGTGCGACGACGGCAATTCGACGTTCACCACCGGCGAGTACTGCGGCGTGGGCTGCGTGCTGATCAAGTGCGGCGACGTCAATGGCAGCGGAACGATCACGTCGAGCGACGCACTGCTCACGCTCAAGGCGGCAGTGGGCCAGATCACGTGCAGCCCGCGTGTCTGTGACAACGATGCCAGCGGCAAGGTGACGGCATCCGACGCGCTGCGCACGCTGCGCGTGGCGGTGGGCCAGCAGACCGTGACGCTCACCTGTCCGACCTCCTGAGCGCGGTCGGAATCTCCGCAGACGGCGCCTCGGCGCGATGCCATCCGCATCGAGCCGCGGCGCGCGCCCTGCGCGTCGCCTCGTGCGGCGTCATTGCAATTCGGCCATCCGCTGCGTAGCCTGCCCGCGAGCCGTCGATGTACCGGAGCTGGGCCTACATCCTGATGGTCATCGCGACTCTTGTCGGGATCGTTGCGCTCGTGTGGCCGAGCCCGCAGGTTCGCACGATCGAAGAAATCGCGATGCCGTCGGCGGGCCATACGCCCGTGCCGCACGCCGAGGCCGCGGGCAAGGCGCCGAAGAACGCTGGCAGGGCGATGCAGAACAAGCCGAACGCGAAGGGATCTGCTGCGGCGGGAGCCGGCGCAGGCAAAACGCCGCCGGCCGCTGCGGCTCCCGCTCCGACGGTGGTCACGCACCTGCCCGCATCGAACACGACCACCCGCCGCGCCGCGCCCATCATCCAGAACGGAATGCAGCCGAACATGTTCGGCAAGCCGGTGGAAGACGGCACCAGGCACGAGGGCGGTGCACCTGCCGTGCCGCCTGCGAAGCCGTCGCTCCTGCAGCATCCTGTCCTGCCGCCGCGCCCGGGACCGCAGAATTCCGGTCAGAATCCGCCCGCCGCGAGGTGACCGGCGACAACGCACAGCACGGTCGCCTCGGTGACGACGCCGACGCGGACGCCGACCTTCGCTGGATGCGCGAAGCGCTCGAAGAAGCCGAGCGTGCCGGTGCGCGCGGCGAGGTTCCGATAGGTGCCGTGCTCGTGCGCGACGGGCTCGTGCTCGCGCGCGCCGGAAACCGCACGATTGCCGATCGCGATCCGAGTGCCCATGCCGAGATCCTCGCGCTGCGCAGCGCCGCCGCCGGTTTCGGCGACCATCGTGTCGGTGGAACGCTGTACGTGACGCTCGAGCCGTGCCTGATGTGCATGGGTGCGCTCGTGCAGGCGCGCATCGAGCGGCTCGTGTTCGCGACCCGCGACCCGAAAGCGGGAGCGGCCGTCTCCCTGTACGAGGTAGGCCGCGACCTGCGTCTCAATCACCGCTTCGAATCACGCGAGGGACCTCTGGCGGCCGAGGCGTCGGCGCTGCTGAGCAGCTTCTTTCGCGACAGGCGCGGCCGCTGAAATTGACCGTTCCAGGCCGGCAGTCTCACGACGGGCGCCGGCTCTGCAAAAGCGGCGGGCGACGGCGCGAGGCAACCGGCGCCACGCGTTCCCACACGGCGGCATGCATGCTGGCCTCCTGCGCAGTTGCATACGGGGCATGTCGCGGCTGTAATTGCCGCTTCCCGGAGAGGTGTCCGAGCCCGGTTTAAGGAGCACGACTCGAAATCGTGTGTCCCGGAAGGGACCGTGGGTTCGAATCCCACCCTCTCCGCCATCTTCAACTTCTGCGTCCAGGCAGTTCACGAACGAAGGTACGGCATTCGCGCCGTGCAATTGAGAAGCCGCGAGTCCAGGCATCCTGAACGTCCCGGCGGCGTAGCCGGGACGCGAACGCCGGACGCCTGACGACCGGCGTTCAGCTGCTGGCGCGAGCCCCGCTGCGTGTACTCACGCACGCGGGGCGAGCGACAGTCAGCTGCAACGGCATGTCAGGCGGTGCTCCCGGTGCTCTCTTGAAACGGCCGAGTGGTGAAGCCCCAGCGGGGAACGGCACGCCGGTAGGCCCGATACGACTCCCCGAACAGTGACTCGAGAGCAGGCTCCTCGTAGAGAACCACGAATAGATGGAAGAGGATGAGGACCAGAACTGCGTACTCAGCCACATCGATGCTCCGGAAGAGCCACGCCTCCCCGAGGATGAGGGCGATGACGCCATTGTACATCGGGTTGCGGGTGAACCGATACAGACCTCGGACAACAAGGAAGCGTGGGGGATCGATAGGGGCGAGAGTGCCCTTGCCTTCGTCGAAGAAGTCCCAGACGCACCGGAGGAGGACAAGGGCACCGGTGATGGCGAAGACGGCGGCGCAGACGGAGGCGAGCCCGAGGTCCGGGACGCGCAGTAGGTTTCCGTCTCGGAGGATGCTGAATGGGATGCAGCCGGCCACTGTGCCGGGTAGCAGCAGGACGAAGAAGAGAGCTCTGAGTGCGAGGAGGAGTCGCATGCTGAGAGGGCTGGGCAGCGCCTAACGTTGAGTAGATACGAGATCGACGCAATCGATTGCGTCGGAATGAAGGCCCGCCCTGCGTCAATGATGCGTGTGCGGATGAGATTCCCGGGAGGCACGGTGGCGAGCCGGTAGCCGCGACGCCGTTCGGCAAGAGAGTGCGTTGACTCGGCTGCGCCGGGCACTCAATATCGGCTCGTGAGGAAGCGGGTGCAGCGATTCCATCGGCATTTGCTGGCAGGGGTTCTCGTGGTGCTCGCGTTGTGCGGCCGTGCGTCCGCGACCGATCTCTCGGGACGCTGGCACCTCGATTCCGGCGGCGCCGGCGAGCTCATCGATCTCACGCAGAGCGGCGACACGGTTACGATTCCACTCTCGCCGTTCGCCACCTCGCCTCCTTGGGGAACCACGCTCGATACCACGTTCTCAGGCAGTTCCCTGAACGGGAGCGTCGTGCCGAACCCTAACTCCCTGCACGATAGCATCACCGTAGAAGCGAAGCTGATTACCGGGAACCTCATCGATGGCTATGTTAGCGTACACGCCGGCCCTTCGGCCAATCCGTGGCACCGATTCCTCGTGACACGCTGTGAGTGTGATGACGGAAACAGCAACGACGGCGACGGATGTGACCACGAATGCCGCGTCGAGCCGTGCTTCTCGTGCACGGGCAGCCCGAGCGTCTGCACGCCGCTCGCGGACGGTTCGGCGTGCGACGATCGCCAGGACTGCACGACGGGCGAAGCCTGCAACAACGGCACTTGCGGCGGCGGAAGCGCAGTGCCCTCCTGCATCGACCTGACAGGACGCTGGCGCGTCGATACTCCGGACGATCAGCCGGCCTACCTGCTCTCCGATGTTCGTGACGTCGAGCAGCACGACGGCATCGTCCGCTTCCGGCGTCCACTCGATGAGCTCACCGCCGAGGTGGGGACATTCGACCAGAGCACACGTGCGCTGAACCTGTCGTCGGCTGTGCTGCCCGGCGTGGCCCCCGGAGGCTTCCTGAACACATTCCCCAACGTGAACAGCTCTTCCGCAACATGCGACGTCGGGGCGTGGACGGGAATCGTGACAGCCGATGGAAGCTCCTTCGCCGGAAGCGGCATAGGAAGCTTTCAGCAGTGCATCCCCGTGTTCTCGCAATGTATCGGATCCTTCTGCACGACAGGCGTGCCCTATTCGCAAACAGGTCATCGGTGCGCCACGGGCGAATGCGATTTCGTTCCCGAACAGTGCCCGCCGTGCCAGACGCGAGACTCTTCCGGACTGTGCAGACCGGGTCCTCGCGACGGGTGCCTGCGCTCGCTCCATCCTGTCGAGAGCACGCTTCGTCTCCGGCGGCATTCGTGGTCTCACACGATCGCCTGGCGCTGGAACGACGGACAGGGCCTGTCCGCTGCCAGTCTGGGCGTCCTCTCGACGGACTACGACCTGGATCGGAGCGGGCTGCAGATCTGCATCTTCAACGGCAACTCGAGCCCGGTCTTCGAAGGGTACTGGACACCGGTCAATTTCGGCGACCCGCGGTACCCCTGTTGGACCAAATCGGATGACTCAATGTGGACGAGTTGCGGGGCAGAGACTGTGGCGATCACGACAGGCACCGATCACCAATCCTCCGTCCTTCTCATCGGATCGAGCGGCGATATCGCGGGCGGCGTCAATCCGGAGACCGGGGATGGTCCTTATCAGAGCCTGCCTGACTCGCCGATCGAGCTACCGCTTCGAATCCAAGCGACCATCGATCACGGCGGCGCGTGCTTCGAATCGACTTTCAACGAGCACGTCGGACGCAACACGGCCGGCGTCCTCCGCGGACGCGCGAGCGAGTAGCGAGGATCAGCCGCCGGCGACGTCGACCGCAACCTCCACCGTATGCTCTCCGCCGCCGGTGATGATGCCGCTGAGCGGACTGACGTCGCTGAAATCGCGGCCGTACGCGACGCTGATGTGATCCTGCGCCGGCATCACGTTGTTGGTCGGATCGAAGTCCACCCAGCCAAGCCCCGGGCTGAACACCGAGAACCACGCGTGCGACGCGTCGGCGCCGATCAGCTTTGGCTGTCCGGGCGCGGCAAACGTGCGCAGGTAGCCGCTGACGTACCTGGTCGCGAGCCCGATCGAACGCAGGCACGCAATCGCGACGTGCGCGAAGTCCTGGCACACGCCGTGGCGCGCGGCGAGCACTTCTGACGGCGGCGTGGCCACGGTCGTCGCGACCGGATCGTACTTGAAGTCGCTGTGGATGCGTCGAGTGAGATCGGTCACGGCGACGAGCAGCGGCGTGCCCGGTGGGAACGACGGCAATGCGTACGCGGCAAGCTCCGGCGACGAGCTGAGCATCGGCGAGTCGAAGACGAACTGGAACGGCTCGACGACTTCCGGCGAGACCGGATCGCGGAACATCGCGGCCACGCTCTCCCACGGCGGAGACATCCACGGCGAGACCGCCGTTCCCCCGGACATCACGACGGCGCTGGTGGCGGTGACTTCGAGCCGCTGATGAATCGACTGGATGCTGAAGAAACAGACGCCGTTGCCGAAGTAGTCGAGCCGCATCTTGCGCAGCGTCGGCTCGGGCTCGATGTGGATCGAGAAATCTTCGAACGTCTGTCCGCGCGTTATGCGGGGCGTGAAACGCGCGGCGTGATGGGAAACCGTCACGGGGTCCGAGTACTCGTACACGGTGCGGTGCGTGATGCGATAATTCACAGCACCGCTCCGGGCGTCCGCCCTTCGTTCCTCGCCATCGAAGCGATCTGGCTCGCCTTCGTTTCGCCGTCTCCGCTGCGCCTCGACGCCCATCCCGCGTGCGAGATCTCCGAATGTGCGAAGTAGCTCGCGGCAAGAAGGTCCGAAAAGCGCGGCAGCTCGGCCAGGATCTCTTGAAGGACCTGCGCGACCTCGCTCTCGTGCCATGCCGCAGTCATGCGCGAGAGCGGGCGTGGATCCAGCAGCTGCAGCCTCGACAGGCTCACGATCAAGATGCGGTCGGCCGGGCTCGGCAGCGCCGACTCGCGCGCGCGAGGCAATTTCTCGAGATGGCGCAGGATCGAGCTCAGCTGGAAGAAGAGTGATCGCGGATTGGTGTCGTCGAGCAGCACGAGGTCGTAGACCGCAGCGATGTTCGGCAGCAGGTTGTATCGCGACCGGTACGTGATGGTGCTGTCGGCAACTTCTAGCACCGTCTCGAGCACGCTCGGGTTGTCGGCTTCGGAACTGCGCAGCGCGCTCGCAAGGAACGAGCACAGATAGAGTGCCCGTTCGATGCGCACCCCGATGTCCAGGAAACGCCACCCCTGAGCGCGCGTCATGTTCTCGCGGGCCAGGCCGTGAAACGACGCGACGCCGAGGATGACCTGGTTCAGCACGCGCACCGCATCGCCGGCGAGCATCGGCTCATTGCCGGCCACGACCGGAGTCAGGCCGTCGTCGAGCGTGCGCAGCGCGCGCCACAGGTCGTTCGACGAACGATCGCGCACGAGGATGACGAGGCGCTGCAGCTGGTCCGCCAGCGACAAGAGGCTTCCCTTGCGTTCGCCGTCGAAGATCGCCGCGAGCAGCTCCGTCTCGAGCGCTTCGGGATCGCCGAGAAGCGACGGGTTCTCGAGAAGCCCCGCCAGCTGGCCTTGCGCCATCAATGCTTCGAGCACCGGATGGATGAGCGAGAGCAGCGGGCCGACATCGCGCGTGGCCTCGAGCGTGAATCGAAGCAGCGCGGCGCGCAGCAGGCGTGCGGTGGCATCGCTGCGTTCGCCGTAGCGGCCCAGCCAGTAGTAATTGTCGGCGAGCCGGCTCGGAAGGTTGTTGCCGACGCGGCGCAGCTCGACGTCTCGCGCACTCTGCAGCAGGCTCACGGCCTGCACCGGCGCGTCGCTGATCACCCACGCGTCCTTGCTCGAGTTGCCCAGTTGCGTGGAGACGAGCCTGCCCGCAACTTCCGGCGTCACTCTGGCCAGACCGCCCGGCATCACCGCGTAACCGTCGCGTGTCGCCACCAGATATACGCGCAGCGCGACCGGTTTTGGCTGCACGCCGCCGCCGTCCCACGCCGGCGCAGTCGCAAGGGGCACGCGCTCCTGTCCGACGAACAGGTGCGGCTGGAAAAGGATGCGCTGCCGGAGCGCGTCGCGTTCCTCGCCGGTCATGACGCGGCCGACTTCGCTGCCGCGGAGCTGCGAGCGGAACGTGGATTGGACGACCACCTCGTCCAGATGATCGAGCACGTACTGGCCGGCCTCGCGCTGGCCGCACCACCACGTGGCGACCGAAGGAAGCGCGAGATCCTCGCCGAGAAGATGACGGCAGAGGCCAGGCAGGAATCCCATGAAAGCCGGGCTCTGCACGAGTCCGCTGCCGAGCGGGTTGGCGACGGTGACGTTGCCGGCCCTCAGCGCTTCGACGAGGCCGGGCACGCCGAGAACCGATTCATTGCGAAGCTCGAGCGGATCGCAGTAGTCGTCGTCCACACGGCGCACGATGACGTCGACCGGCTCGAGGCCGCCGAGCGTTTTCAGATAGACGTGGTCGTCGCGCACCGTCAGGTCCTGGCCTTCGACGAGCGAGTAGCCGAGGTAGCGCGCGAGCCACGTCTGTTCGAAGTACGTATCGTTGTACGGGCCGGGCGTCAGCAGCACGACGCGGGGATTCTCGTTGGCGCGCGGCGCGAGCTCGGCGAGCGTGGTCTGCATCTCGCGAAAGAAGCCGGCCAGGCGCTCCACTCCGCAGTTGCGAAACGCCTCCGGCAGGATGCGCGAGGTGACCATGCGGTTGGCGAGCGCGTAACCGGCGCCGGTCGGGACCTGCGTGCGATCCGAGGTGACCCACCACTGTCCGTCGGGCGAGCGAGCGAGATCGGCGGCGTAGAAATGCAGGAACACGTCGCGCGGCACACCGACGCCGTGCACCGGTCGCAGGAAATCCGGCTGCGCGAACACCAGCGCCGGCGGCAGCCATCGCGAACGCAGGAGCTGCTGCGAGCCGTAGCAGTCGGCGAGGATGCGATTGAGAAGCGTCGCGCGCTGCACGAGCGCCGTCTTGAGCCCGCTCCATTCGGCGGAGGAAATCAGGAACGGAACCGGATCGAGCTCCCAGGCCCGCTCGGCACCGCGCGGATCGCCGTACACGTTGTACGCGACGCCCTGCTCGTGGCTGATGCGGCGGCCGGCCTCCGCACGCCGGCCGAGCTCGGCCGCACCGAGATCGTCGAGCTCGGCAACCAGGCCGGCGTAGTGCGGACGCACGTTTCCGGCCGCATCCAGCACTTCATCGAAGACGCCCTGTTCGCGGCGATAGTCGGCCAGCAGCGCGCTCGTCGCTTGCATCGTGCGCATCTTTTTCTGAATCGCGCGCTTGTTGCGAACGGTCGCGGTGCTCAGCAGCCCTCGGGCGCACGAAGATCCAGTGTGAACGGCGCTTCGCCGCTGGCCACGCCGACACGCGGCGTCATTTGCCCGGGTGTGTGCGAATTACGGAAGAAACGCGAGAGGCGGCGACTTTCGGCCTCGTACGCGTTGACCGGAAACGTGTCGTAGCTGCGGCCGCCGGGGTGGCTGACGTGGTAGGTGCAGCCGGCGATGCTTCGCCTGTTCCAGCTGTCGACCAGATCGAACACCAGCGGTGCGTGCACTTTGATCGTCGGATGCAGGCAATTCGGAGGTTGCCAGGCCCGGTAGCGCAACCCGCAGACCGCTTCGCCGTGCGTGCCAGTCGGATGCAGCGGCAACGTCCAGCCGTTGGCCGTGACCACATGGCGAGAGCTCGTCAGCCCGCGCACCTTGACCTGCAGCCGTTCGAGCGACGAGTCGACGTAACGGGACGTGCTTGCGCCTCCCGGTTCCTCGCCGAGCACGTGCCACGGTTCGAGCGCCGTGCGGATCTCCATGTGTACGCCGGCGACGTCGAGATCGCCGATCTGCGGGAAGCGAAACTCGAAATGCGGCGCAAACCATTCGGGCCGCACGGCATAACCGTCGGCCGCGAGCTCATCGATCACGTCGCGGAAGTCGTTCCACACGAAGTGCGGAAGCATCCAACGATCGTGGATCGCGCTACCCCAGCGAACCAGCTTCTGCCTGTACGGTTTCTTCCAGAACGCGGCAACGAGCGTACGCAGGAGAAGCTGCTGTGCGAGGCTCATGCGCGCGTGCGGCGGCATCTCGAACGCGCGCATCTCGAGCAGGCCGAGCCGCCCGGTCGCCGACTCCGGCGCGTAGAGCTTGTCGATGCAGAATTCGGCGCGATGGGTGTTGCCGGTCGAGTCGACCAGCAGGTTGCGGAACAAACGATCGACGAGCCACGGCGGGCACGGCGTGGTCTCGGGAATCTGGTCGAACGCGATCTCGAGCTCGTAGAGCGAGTCGTTGCGGGCTTCATCGATGCGCGGGTGCTGGCTCGTGGGCCCGATGAACAGGCTGCTGAACAGGAACGACAGTGACGGATGGTTCTGCCAGTACGAGACGAGGCTGCGCAGCAGATCGGGGCGCCGCAGGATCGGCGAGTCGGCCGGCGTTGGGCCGCCGAGCACGATGTGGTTACCGCCGCCGGTCCCGGTGTGGCGCCCGTCGAGCAGGAACTTCTCGGTCGCGAGCCGCGTCTGGCGAGCCTCTTCGTAGACGAATTCGGTCAGGTCGACCATCTCTCGCCACGAGCGCGCGGGATGCACGTTGACCTCGATGACTCCCGGATCCGGCGTCAGCTTGAGCACGCTCAGGCGCGGATCGTGCGGCGGCGGATAGCCCTCGAGGATGACCGGCACGTTGAGCTCGACTGCCGTCTCCTCGATCGCACGCAGACAGTCGAGGTAGTCCTCGACTGTTTCGACGGGCGGCAGGAATACGTGCAGCAGGCCGCCGCGCGCCTGGACGCACAGTGCGGTGCGAACGATCCAGTCGGCCGATTCGCCGCGCTCGGGCGGTTTCTCCGCAGCGGGATTCTTCGCGCCGGACTTGGTATCCTTTACGGGAATGCGTCTGCTTGCGTCCTGCGAAGCGGCAGCCTTGATCGGCGGCCTGGCGTCGACCGGATCACGCTCGACCAGATGCGGATAGTCGCCGGGCCTGACCCAGGGCTGCGAATCGAGCGGCAGGCGCAGGCCCATCGGCGAATCGCCGGGCAGAAGGTAACAGCGTCCGGGTCGGAGAAACCACGGGCTCGAGCTCCAGACGTGCTCCACGCCGCGCGGCACTCGTCGTAGCGGCAGGAGATAACCGACGACGGCATCGAGACCGGTCTCGAAAATGCGCGCAAGGCGAACCCGGTCTTCTTCGTTCTTCAGATTCGAGTGGAACGGATCGACGTTGCCGGGTAGCCGTTGCTCTTTCCAGAGATAATACCAGGTGTCTTCGAACGCGGGCATCACCCACTGGTCGCCGCAGCCGAGACGCGTGGCCAGTGTGTGCAGGAAACGTTCGGCGTCGGCATTGCCGTGGCCGTAGTCGCGCTCGGCATCGCCGAAGAGTTCGGGGTGCGTCCAGATCGGCTCGCCGTCGGTGCGCCAGTAGCAGGCGTACGCCCACCGTGGAAGCGACTCGCCCGGATACCATTTGCCCTGGCCGTAATGCAGGAATCCGGCGGGCGCGAAGTGTTTCTTCATGCGCTTGATCAGCTGGCACGCAAGCCTGGTTTTGTCGGGACCGAGCGCCGCGGTGTTCCACTGTGCGCCTTCCATGTCGTCGATCGACACGAAAGTCGGCTCGCCGCCCATCGTCAGACGCACGTCGGCGCTGGTGAGCTCTTCGTCGATGGCCGCGCCGAGTGCGTCGAGCTCGGCCCACTGCTCTTCGGTGTAGGGTTTGGTGACGCGCGGCGATTCGAAGATCCGCGTCACGGTCATCTCGTGATGAAACTCGGACCGGCACGATTCGACGATGCCGCTGATCGGTGCGGCGCTTTGCGGATCGGCGGTTGCCGCGACCGGAATGTGTCCTTCGCCGGCGAGCAGTCCCGAAGTCGGGTCGAGCCCGATCCAGCCGGCGCCGAGAAGATAGACTTCGCACCACGCGTGCAGATCGGTGAAGTCCTTCGTAGTGCCTGCGGGCCCGTCGAGAGCCTTGACGTCGGCGACGAGCTGCACGAGGTAGCCGCTGACGAAGCGCGACGCGAGCCCGAAATGGCGCAGCATCTGGCAGAGCAGCCACGCCGAATCGCGACACGAACCCGATCTCTTCTGAAGCGTCTCTTCCGGCGTCTGTACGCCGTGCTCGAGGCGGATCAGATACTGAATATCGCTGCAGAGGAGCCGGTTGAGCCCGACCAGGAAGTCGATCGTGCGCGGAGCTTCTCCGCCGCGGTCCACGCCGGGGAGAAGCGATTGGCGCGCCTTGTCGAGATAGTCGTCGAACAGCCTCGACCTGGAGAGCTTGCGCTGGAACGGCTCGAGCTCGTGAGCGAGGTCGGCGTCATACGAGAACGGGAAGCGCTCGGCGCTCGGTTCGAGAAAGAAGTCGAACGGGTTGAGCACCGACATCTCGGCGACGAGATCGACTTCCACGACGAACTCGTCGGTCCTCTCCGGCAGCACGACGCGCGCGAGAAAGTTCGCCTGCGGATCCTGCTGCCAGTTGAGGAAGTGCGCGGCCGGCAACACCTTCAGCGAATAGCTGAGGATCCGGGTTCGGCTGTGGGGAGCCGGACGCAGCCGGATGGTCTGGGGACCGAGCTGGACCCGGCGGTCGTATCCGTAGCTGGTGCGATGGTGGAGAGCGACGTGGATGGCCATGGGGATCAGCAGGACTGAGCCCGGTAAGTAAGCAAATGTCAGGCCGCCCGCAGGGCGGCCGTAGAAACCGGGACACACCAGGTTTTCAGCCGAAATCCTGGTCGGTCCCAGTTTTTCCTTCGCGTGCGCGCGGGACTGCTGCCTGCGTAAGCAGCGCATGATGGCGCCACTTTGAGCGGGCTCGCCGCGGTCAAGTCCACTTCCCTGCGGCACGGACTGGAGTTCCCCCGCTTCGCCAGGCCCAGCTGAGGCCCGGCCAGGAGTTGCTCCGGCGCCGTACGTCTCGGAGGCACTCGAAATGACAAGCGTAACTGCAAGCGAAGCCCGAAAGCGCCTCTATTCCCTGCTCGGTCCTGATGCTCGCCTCGACCCTGTCGGCGTGGAAGTCGATCGACGAGCGATCCTGGGCGTGGGCCGGGCTTTCGCTGGTGACCGGCGTGGCCGCCGTGCAGTTCAAGCTGCCCGCGGTCGCCGCCGCGGCGCTCCCGGTCGTGATGCTCGCGACCTGCCGTGACGGCTGGGCGAGCCGTGCCGCGTATGCAGCCGCCTGCGCGGCCGGACCCGTGATGAGCTACCGCGGGCTGATGATGAGCCCGCTCGGCACGAACCTGCGCGTCAACAACGCCGACGTGCAGCGCACGCCTTCGTTCGATCTCGTGCGCGACAACCTTGCGACGCTTGCCGACTCGATCCTTTCGTACATGCCCGGCGGGCTCTGGCTGCTGGCGATCGCGGGAGGAGTGCTGCTCGTGCGCGCGCGGCCGCGGACGGCGCTCGTGCTGCTGGCCGCAATCGGCATCTGGAGCTTGCCGTGGATCCTGATCCGCCGCTTCACGCCGTCGCGGTGGTACACGCCGACGATTCCGTTCGTCTGTGTGCTCGCCGCGTTCGCGTTGATCGCGATCCCGACGCTGCTGCGCGAGCGCAACGAAGAAGCGGGAGTCGCGGCGGCAACGGTCTCTGCCATGCTCGTTGCGTATTCGCTGTTCTGCGCAGGCTGGCTCGCGGTCGCACAATCGACGGCAACGCTGAGCAAGCAGGGGGTTTCGATCACCGGCGGGGACTACCTGCAGGAGCCCGAGACGTTTCCGCGGCAGGTCGAGCACAAATCCTGGCAGACCGACCGGCCTGTCGAGACGATCAACTCCGCCGTCGGTGCGATCAACATGGCCAACGAGCTGGCGATCCTCGAAGAGACCGGCCTTTCGCCCGATCCCGACGTCGTGGTGCTGTGTTTCTACCTCAACGACTTCCAGGCGAGCTTCGGCTTCAAGGTCGGACGACTTCCGTCGTGGTTGCACGGGAGCTCGCTCGCGTGGCTGGTCCTCCGGTCGCTCGACGTTGCGCACGTCGAGCTCGAGACGAGAAGCGGCCTGCACTCCTCGTCGGTCTCGTCGCTGCGCACCGAGCTCGACGAGCAGCTCCATCCCGCGCCGGGCGATCCGCTGAAGGACCGCCGCGCGTTCTACGATGCCAGCGCCGCCGCCGGCGGCTGATTCACTGGCCGGATTTCGCTGCCGGAACTGAATCCCCGCCCTCGTGGGCCGTCCCTTTCGGGTACGGGCTGGTGAAGAAACCGGGATGCCACCGCCCAAAGTGCGTGGTACAGTCACCCGCTCGAGGAGGATCGTGGATGTTCCGTTTCGCAGTATTACTGTCGATTGCCTGGCTGCTGCCGGCCCCCCACCTTGCGGTGGCGGCGCCGGACAAGTCGTGCGTGTTCACGGTTTCGATGACTTCGGGAACGGACGTCAACAACCTCGACTTCGTCGTCAATTACGCCAACTCGGACTCCATCATCGAAGGGACGACGACGCGTCCGCTGTGCGTCAACGCGCTCAACGGTCGCGCCTTTGCTGCCTTCCACGACGACGAGGCGGGTCACCTGTCGGTCGCGACGATCCGCCTGACGCATTTCTCGGCTCCGGTGGATCTCGCCGCATGTGAGATCCTGTATGACTCGAGTGCGCCGGACCCCGGCCTGTTCTCGGTGCAGGTGAGCAACGCGGGCCGCGACGGCGACGACAACAACGTCGATCCGACCCCGACCGTGGTGGTTACCCGGGTCGATTGTCCCGGCACGCTTCCGACCCCCACGACCACGACGACTACCGAAGAGCCGACCACCACCACGACGACGCTTCCGTCCAGCGGTGGCCGCTGCGGGTTCCCCAACAGCGGCGGCACCACCCCGACGGCAAGCGATGCGCTGTTCGCGCTGAAGGCCGCCGTGGGGGCTTCCAACTGCAACCTCTGCGTCTGCGACGTCAATTCGAGCGGGGCGGTGGGAGCCAGTGACGCCCTGGCCATTCTCAGGACCGCCGTGGGCATCGACACCGCACTCGACTGCCCGGCGTGCTGAACTACCGTAAGTCCACGCAGTACCGACGTATCGCGATGTTGCGATGCCCGGCTCCGGCGGCCCGCGGGCTGGCCTGCCCGGGCCTCGCACGCGTATGCCGCCCCGGCTCCCGCTCTTCCGTGAAGCCGGCGATTTTCGTAAGAACGGCGTAACCGGAGCCCCGGCCCGGCGTCTGACCTCGCGACTGCGCCCATCCAGCCGGCTTCGGGATACCGAAGCCGCAACCCAGCCGGCTCCGGAATACCGAAGCCGCAACAGAAGGAGACGGAAATGACGAAGAGGAACAGGACCCTGATGACGGCTGCTCTCGGAGGGCTGATGCTCGCGGCAACGATCTCGGCGGCTTCGGCCGATGAGAAGAAGGCCGCGGATGCGCCGAAGGATGCCAAGACCGGGCAGTGCCACGGCGTGAACTCGTGCAAGGGAACCGGAGCGTGCAACACCGCCACCAACAGCTGCGCCGGCAAGAACTCGTGCAAGGGCCAGGGCTGGGTCAAGTCGACCAAGGCCGACTGCGATGCCAAGGGCGGCAAGTTCACCGACAAGTAAGCCGAACGTGATCCCGCCGTCAGGGAATCCGGTAGGCGTCGGTCTTCGCGCCGAGCACTATCCGCATCTCCTCGAGAGGCCTCGAACCACGGTCGCGTGGTTCGAGGCCATCTCGGAAAACTACATGGACACGGCCGGACGGCCGCTGTCGATTCTCGAAACAGTTCGCCTCGACCATCCGGTGGCGCTGCACGGCGTCTCGCTGTCGATCGGTTACAGGCCCGATCCATCGGACAGCGCGCGGCGCGACGCGCTGGCCGCGCTGCGCACGCGCTATCTCGAGCGCCTCGGCGCGCTGATCGAGAGGATCGAGCCGTTTCTCGTTTCCGATCACCTTTGCTGGACCGGAGTGCCGGGAGGAAACGTGCACGATCTGCTCCCCGTGCCGTTCACCTCCGAAGCCCTGGCGTGGATCGTCCAGCAGGTCGAGTTCGTGCAGGAAACCCTCGGCCGCCGCATCGTGCTCGAGAACGTCTCGAGCTATCTGACTTGGTCCGCGTCGACGATGCGCGAGGAAGAGTTCCTTGCGGAAGTCTCGCGTCGCTCGGGTTGCGCTGTCCTGCTCGACGTCAACAACGTCTACGTGAGCGCCCGCAACCACGGTTTCGACGCGCGCAGTTACCTGGATGCGATCCCGGCCGCGAGCGTCGCGCAGATCCATCTCGCCGGCCACACCGACATGGGCACACACCTGTTCGACACGCACTCGGCGCCGGTGTGCGACGACGTCTGGGCGCTGTTCGAGCACACGATCGCGCGCATGCCCGGCGTTCCGGTGCTGATCGAATGGGACGCCGACATTCCTGCTTACGAAAGGCTGGAGGCCGAGGCGGCAACGGCCGATGCCGTCGCGCGCCGCGCTCGCGCAGGCGCGGCGGCAAAGGACGCAGCGGCATGAACTCCGCGGCAAGGAATGCAGCGGCATGAACTCCGCGGCAAGGAATGTCCCGGCATGAGCGCGCCGCACGCTCTGGCATCGGTCCAGTCGGCGCTGGCCTCGGCGCTGACGGCTCCGGAAACGTCGTGGGCCGAGGATCTGCTCGCCGGCGTCGTTCCCGGAGGCACCCTGGATGCTGCCGGTGCGCTCGCCGTATATCGCGACGGGTATTTCTGGAGGCTCACCGAGCAGCTCGGCGAGACGTACCAGACCATCTGGCGGGCCCTCGGTGACGAGGGTTTCCACGCACTGTGCCGCGCGTACATCGCCGCGCACCGCTCGTCGTCGTACAACCTTTCCGACTACGGCCGGGATTTCGGCGATTTCCTCGAAGGAAGGCCGGAGACGGCCGACGCGTTGTTTCTTCCCGAGCTCGCGCGCCTCGAGCGCACGTTCCACGACGTGTTCCACTCGCCGGCCCACTGCGGAATGGATGCGGCGGCACTGGCCGCACTCGGCGATCTTTCAGGCGTGCGCTTCGAGCTCGGTCCCTCGGTGAGGCTGCTGGCGTCGAAGCGGGCGGTGCACGGGCTCTTCCTTCACCGCGAAGACGAGGAAGCGCCGGACGTGGAGCTGGAGCGCCCCCAGTGGCTGCTGATGTTCAAGCAGGACACCGAAGTGCGGGTGCACGAGATCGATGCCGCCGGTCACGACGTGATCGCGGCGCTCGCGCGAGGCGAGGCGGTGGACGAGGCGCTCGGGGCTGCTGCGGCGCGCTTCGAATCGTTCGGCTCCGAAGAGGCAAGCGGCCTTTTCGAGACCATCGCCCTTTGCGGGATCGTAGCCCGCGTGCGGCGGTCGTAACGGGTCCGGCGCGGCGCGTTTTGGGCCCCGGATTGGAGCGAGGCGGCCGGGCTGCTACCGTGGCCGCCAGGTCGCGGCCGTTGATCCCTCTTCCCGAAAGAATCCGAATCTTCCCGCTGAGCGAGGTCGTGCTGTTCCCGGACACGCTGCTGCCGCTGCACATCTTCGAGCCGCGCTACCGCCGGATGCTCGCCGACGCGCTCGACGGCGACCGCACGATCGGCATGGTGCTCGTCAAGGATCCCGACGCGACGCCGGCGCCGAGCGTCTACCCGGTCGGTTGCGCCGGCACGATCGTCGAGCACAAGCCGTTTGCCGACGGCCGTTCGCTCGTCGTCCTGCGCGGCACCGTCAAGTTCCGCATTCGCCGTGAAATCGATTCGTCCGAGCCGTACCGCATCGTCGAGGCCCAGGCCCTGTACGAAGGTCCGCCGCCGATGGACAAGGTGCGAGGCTGGCGCGACGAGCTGCACGAGTGCGTGCGCGAGCTCGTGCAGGCAGCGTCCGGCGAGCAGGACACCGTCGAGAAGCTGTTCGAGAAAGTCGATCTCCTCGCGATGACGAACGCCCTTGCAGCCAGCCTTCCGCTGGACGTGCTCGAGAAGCAGAGCCTTCTCGAATGCCCGACCGTCGAGGACAGGGAACGTCGGCTGGCCGAGTTCCTGCGCTTCAAGACTGCCGAGGCAAGGCTCGGGATGGACGCATCTCGCGCGGTCGACTCCTAGGACGCGCGCTGCCATTGTGCCGGACCCCGTCCGGCTGGTTCCCGCTTCCACGAGGATTCTGCATTGAAACTTCCCCGTCCCGCCCGAGGAGTGATCTTCGACCTCGACGGAGTGCTGCTGGACACCGAGCACTTCTACACCGAAGTCACCGACGAGATCTGCCGGCAGTACGGCAAGCGCTTCGAGTGGTCCGTCAAGAAACACATGATCGGGCGCCCTTCGCTCGAGTCGGCTCGATATCTCGTCGAGACCCTGTCGCTGCCGATCTCGCCGGAGGAGTACCTCGCGCGGCGCGCGGTGCGGCTGGACGAGCTGTTCCCGCTGTCGGATGAAGTTCCCGGCGCCGAGGCGCTGACGCGCGCGCTCGCATCGCGCGGCGTGCCGATCGCGGTGGCCACCAGCAGTGAAAAGCACCTGTTCGAGAGCAAGACGAGCCGGCATGGCGAGTGGTTCTCGCTGTTCGATGCCGTGGTCGTCGGCGACGATCCGCGCGTGAAAAAGGGCAAACCGGCGCCGGACGTATTCCTGGTCGCGGCCGCCGAGCTCGGAGTCGCGCCCGCCGATTGCGTGGTATTCGAGGATGCGCCGGCCGGCCTGGCGGCCGCGCACGCAGCCGGAATGCAGGTCGTGGCAATTCCCGACCGGGCGATGGACCGCGCCCCTTACAAAACCGCCGACCTGGTGATCAACGCCTACGCCAACATCACCCCGGAAGACCTCGGCCTTTAGTTCATTGTGTGTAATGGGGTCAGGCACCAGGCGAATGGGGTCAGGCACCAGCGGAATGGGGTCAGGCACCAGCGGAATGGGGTCAGGCACTGGCGAATGGGGTCAGGCACCAGGCGAATGGGGTCAGGCACCAACCGCACCAACCGCAGGCACCAGCCGTTACGCCCACTCGAACCTCACCGGCACGTCGATCGCCGGAAGGATGCTGAGCCGCACCGGACAGGTGTGGGCCGCCTGCTCCAGCGCCTTTCGTGCTTCGTCGTCGAGGGCGCCCGGTGCGTGCACGTCGACCGAGAGGCTGCGTATGCGGCGGGGCCCCTCGCTCGTCATCTCCTTGGCGATCGTCATCGTCGTACCGTCGATGTTCCAGCCGTTGCGATCGGCGACGATGCCCATGATCGTCGCCATGCAGGTGCCGAGCGCCGTGGCCACCAGATCGGTCGGCGAGAACGATTCGCCGCGACCGTGGTTGTCGACCGGCGCGTCGGTCGCGAGATCCCGTCCCGACGGCCCGTGCACGGCGTGACAGCGAAGGCCCCCCTCGTACTGGATGTCGATGCGTACCATGGCTATCCCACCGCGCCCGCGCCGCGCAGCTCGGCGATGCGCTCGGGTGTCATTCCCGCTTCTGCCAGTACGGCATCGGTATCGGTGCCGTTGATCGGTGCACTTGCAACGGCGCGTCCCGGCGTGCGCGACAGCCGCGGCGCCGGCGCCGGCATCGCGTGGCCACCGACTCCGTCGACGAACACCTGCCTTGCGGCGTTGGCCGGGTGCCTTGCCGCTTCGTCGAGCCCGAGCACCGGCGCGACGCAGGCGTCGGTGCCGTCGAAGATCACGCTCCACTGCTCGCGCGTCTTGTTCGCGAACGTCTTCGCGAACAGCTCGCGCATCTCGATCCACTTCGAACGATCCATCTGGTGGGGAAGGCTGTCGCCGTCGAGGCCGAGGCCTTCGAGCAGCTTCGCGTAGAACTGGGGTTCGATCGCTCCGACCGCCATGTATTCGCCGTCGCCGGTCCGGTACGTGTCGTAAAAGGGCGCGCCGCTGTCGAGCATGTTCGTGCCGCGTTCCTTCGACCACAAGCCGGCACGAAAGAATCCGTAGAGGAAAGAGCTCAGGTGCGCGGCGCCGTCGACCATCGCGGCATCGACCACCTGGCCCTTGCCGGAGACGTTGCGTTCGAAAAGCGCGAGCACGATGCCGAGCGCGCACAGCATCCCGCCCCCCGCGAAATCGCCGAGCAGGTTGACCGGCGCGAGCGGCTTCTCCCCCTTGCGGCCGAGCAGGCTGAGCGCACCGGAAATCGCGATGTAGTCGATGTCGTGGCCGGCCATCGACGCGTACGGCCCGCTCTGCCCCCAGCCGGTCAGCCGCGCGTAGACCAGGCGCGGATTGCGCGCGAGCGCGACGTCGGGTCCGGCCCCCAGCTTCTCCATGACGCCGGGCCGGAACGGCTCGAGCAGCACGTCGGCGCCTTCGACCAGCGCCAGCAGGGCCTCCACTCCGCGCGGGTCCTTCATGTTGATCCCGATCGAGCGCTTGCCCCTGGCAAGGAAATCCCGCGTAGGGTCGGGACGCGAGCCCGAGGTGGGGCTGCGATCGACGCGGATCACGTCGGCGCCGAAATCGGCCAGGATCATGCCGGCATACGGCGCCGGGGCCAGGCCTGCCATTTCGATGACGCGGACGGAGGACAGTGGTCCCATCGTATTGACCTCACTGGAGAAAAACGGAACGAGACGCGCGCGGTTCGCAGCGCCGGCAACGACTCCGGGGAGTTCGCCCCGTGGCGCCCTCGCCTCGACGCCTCGTGTCAGCCGGCAAAGCCGCGTGCGTACGTTGCCGCGGGAGCGGTGTCAAAGCCCGGCAACGCAGGAGAGGCGCCCGCTGGACGGAGCAAAACCCTTGTATTCCCGCGGATATAGCGTTGACATAGCGCGGACTATACGGGCATAGTCCGACATCGCAGGGGGGCAAGGCGAGTCATGGTTTCACGCTCAATCGGATACCGGCTGCGAAAGGTCGATATGAAAAAGCCACGCGCTCGACTTCTGGCCAAGCTTCTCGTCGCGACCTCGCTCGTACTGGCGGGGGTGCCCCTGGCGGCGAACGAGGCCGGCGCCCAGCAGGTGATCGGCCAGGACGTCCGCTGCCGAGAGAGCCTTTCGGCTGCGAACAACCGCTACGTGAACACGATCCTGTTCGCGCGGATCCGCTGCGTGAACCGCATCATCAAGGGCGAGATTCCCGCGACCACCGACTGCCTGCACGGCCAGTCCGACGCCCGTCTCGCAAGCAGCATTGCCAACGCGCAGGACAAGCTGAGCAACCTCGGCGCCGACTGTGCCGGCGTCAACCTGGCGCTGCTCGGATTTCCCGGCAACTGCACCGACTCCACGCCGGCAACGCCGTTCGATACCCAGGACTACCAGAAGTGCGTCGTCGACCACACGGACGTCGTCGTCGCGAACCTGCTCGACTACTACTATCCGCCCAACGTCGATTTCGTCCGCGACGGCGAATCCAAGTGCCTGCGCGGCGCACCGATCGACGCCTCCGGCAGCTTCATCCGCGAGATCCGCGCGCGTTCGCGCTGCCTGATCGACCAGGAATTGCGGTTCATTCCCGACAGCGTCAACTGCCGCGCCGACGTGCAGCCTTACGGGCCCGGCACCGGCGATGCGCGCTCCGACGCATCGATCAGCCGCTCCTACATCCGCCTGCTCGGCTCGATCCCGCCGGCGTGCGTCTACGTGCAGATCAACGACCTGGACTACCAGAGCAGCTGCATCGACTCGACGGGCGGCATCTTCACGATTTTCGACCTGAAGGACTGCTTCTTCGACGTCAACCGCAACGACGCGCTCGACACGCTCAACGTCGCGTTCCCGCAAGGCGCAGTCTGCGGCGACGGGCACAAGAACGGCGACGAGGAGTGCGACAACGGCCCCCAGAACTCCGACACGAACCCGGATGCGTGCCGCACGAACTGCAAGCTGCCGCACTGCGGCGACAACGTGAAGGACACCGGCGAGGGCTGCGACGACGGCAACTCCGTCGACACCGACTGCTGCTCGAACGACTGCAAGCTCCCGGCCTGCGGCGACGGAGTAAGGCAGTGCACCGAGCAGTGCGACCTCGGCAGCGCCAACAACTCCAATGCGCCGGATGCCCCGTGCCGGCCTGACTGCAAGGTCGAACGCTGCGGCGACGGCGTCACGGACAGCACCGAGGAGTGCGACGACGGCAATGTTGTCAACAACGACGGCTGCAACCAGTTCTGCGGAAAAGAGTTCTGCGGCGACAGCATCCAGCAGACCAACGAGCAGTGCGACAACGGTTCGGAAAACAGCGACACTACTCCCGATGCCTGCCGTACGAACTGCCTGAACCCGCGCTGCGGCGACGGAGTCACTGACTCGGGCGAAGAGTGCGACGACGCCAACACGGACGATGGCGACGGCTGCAAGTCCAACTGCAAAATCGGCGCCGTCTGTGGAAACGGCATCCTCGAGTCGAACCTCGGCGAGGAGTGCGACGGCACGCTCGGAAACTGCCCCGCACGCGAAGGCTGCACCGCTAAATCGTCATCTCATCCGTGCACCTGCCAGCTGGCCTGCCCGTCGGTCGGCGAGCTGACGCTCTACGCCGGCGTCGGTTTCACGTGTTCGACGAACGACGACTGCCCGGTCGGCACCTGCGCCGAGGGCCGCTGCCATACCGTGACGCGCCTGGACAGCGGCTGGAACGGCCTGGCGCACAACGCCGACATCAACGACAAGATCATCACGCGCGGTTTCCTCGACTGCCCCAGCAACGGTCCGGTCTGCGGCCAGTGCAACGTCATCGGCGTCGATTCTTCGACGAACGCGTGCCGCTGCGACAACAATTCACGCACGATCTGCAACTCGCCGTTCGCCGCCAGCGACCCGGGGTGTCCGGCCTGCGTCGGCGGCCTCGTCGGCAACAGCTGCGCGGCCAATGCGGACTGCACGGCGGGGACCTGCGGCAATCGCTGCCAGAAGAACCCGCTCGAGACCTGCAATCAGAACACGGACTGCTCGCAGAACAACGACACCTGCCTGAAGACGTGCGAGAACAAGCACACGTGCTCGAGCAACTCCGACTGCCTCGGCACCTGCACCGGGCACTCCGGTTGCGACTGCTACTTCGGCTCGCCGTTCCCGCTGTCGTCGGGCGGCACGCCGGCATGCGTGCTCAACCGCTTCGCGTCGAACGTCAGCGGTACCGCCAACGTGGACGAGGGCTCCGGTACGATCGTCGCACACCTGAAGACACGCGTGTTCCTCGGCCTCTCGACGACCGACCCCTGCCCGACCTGCGGCGGCAAGTGCTCGAACGACGCAACCAAGTTCTGCGACTTCGACACGGACTGCGTCTCCCCGGGCAAGTGCAACCTCGACCCCGTGCTGAACGACGGAGTACGCGGCGGCTTCTGCATCGGCGGCGACAACGACAAGCAGCCGTGCGATGCGACAGCCTTCAACTCGTCGTTCCCCGCGATTCCGGTTTCCGAGGGCGGCGGCAGCGGCCTCTACAGCCTCGACTGCTCGCCCCCCAGCGGCCTGAACGTTTCGGGCGACGGCCTGGCGATCAACCTCGTGCAGACGACCGGCACTTCTTCGCTGCCGGCGAACCTGCCTTGCGACGGCAAGTACCCGGCGGTCCCCGGCAACATCTGCCCGTGCCTGCAGTGCAGCAGCGATCAGAGTGTCTCGTGCACGAGCAACGACGACTGCACCGGACAGGTCGGCATCTGCAACGGCACCAAGACCACCCACCCGTCATTGTCGTGCACGAACAACACCGACTGCCTCAATTTCGATGCCAGCCCGTGCGTTACTCTGAGTCACCGCTGCAAGCTCGAGGCGACGGTCTCGTGCCAGAGCAACACCGATTGCGTCGGCAAGGATGTCAGCCCTTGCAATCCGGCCACCTGTTCGTCCGACGAAGGGCAGGGCTTCCCGAACCAGAACAACTGCTCGGACACAGTCTGCACCGATACCGGCGGCGGGCTCGGCGTCTGCGAGAACGGACCGAATTCGACGTACTGTGACCAGGTGCTCAAGTCGAACGGCAACGGCATTCTCTCGTGCAGCACCAACGACGACTGCCTGCCGGCCGTCATCGGTGTCGATGCCGGCAACTGCACGCTGAGCCAGCTGGCGAACTGCTTCCTCGATCCGATCGTCGGCACCGGCCAGGCGAGCCCGAGCACTCCGATCGGCGCGTCGACGTTCTGCATCCCGCCGACGTCGAACTCGGGCATCAACCTGGCTGCAGGCCTGCCCGGACCGGGCCGCGTCGTGAACCAGGCCACAGCCAAGACGTTCTGCGCGAGCGACATCACCAAGCAGTACCAGCCCGGCGTGGGCGGCTGCCTCCAGTAAAAAACGAGCGGACAGGTACGGATCGACGAGATCCGTACCTGTCTGCCGCATTCGTCGCCGACCTGTTCCAGGTCGGCCAATTCTTCGCGTTTTTCCCGCCGTCAGCGGTAGTGCCGCTGGTATTCGTCGATGCCCCAGCCCTTCTCGCCGGTCTCCTCGAGCTCGTAATCGGCGAAATTCTCGAAAATCACCGTCTTCTGGGCCGCCCTGAGCGAGCGCACCGGCTCGAAAAGATCCGAGAAGCGCCGCGAGCGAAGATGCCGCACGGCTCCGTTCTCGTCGCGGAACGTGTAGCGGGTAGCCAGCGGCGTGCGCCCGTCGCTCTCCATCTCCAGCGTCTCGAAATCGACCTCGACGACTCCGACGTTGCCGGCCGCCGTCGACACGAAACCATTGACGTTGAAAACATCCCCGCTGAACGACCGCGTCAGGTTGATCGTGCTCGACGGAAGCTGCACCGCGGCCCAGTTCCAGCCGTCGATGCGTCCTTCGTCTCGCCGTCCCCAGCTATGGTCGCGGTGGCCGAGACAGTCGATCGCGACCTCGCGTCCGTCGTCGTGAAGCGTGCAGGTGCCGCGCACCGTCATGCCCTGCTCGTAGCGCTTGAGCCGCAGATGCTCGATCGCCTGGCGGTTGGCTGCGATGCGGCGGCCCGAATAGCTGAACGGTGCGAAGCGCGCGCGGTAGTCGAGGTCGAGCGAATAGTCGGCCGTGCGTACGCGCACGCGATGCTGCTCGTGAGGAGCGACGATCTCGACCCGCAGCGTTGCGTCGTCCAGCACAGGCGCGAGCGCCGGGCTCGCGCCTTGGTCCCCAATCGCAATCTCGTTTCGGTGGTAGCGAATGCGGCCGCCCGCCATCAGGCAGACCGCGAAGACTGCCTTACCTTCGGTCCTGACGAACGACGTGTGGAAAAAACCCCAGACGCCGGCGCTTCGGTCGGCGAGGTTCCAGTACCAGTTCTCCTTCCACGTCGTATCGCATTCGGTCGGCCAGGCGTGGAATCCTTCGTCGGCGGCTTCGAGCGGACGCGGGGCACCGGATCCGGCGGTTCCGTCGGCGATTGCGTCGGCGGTTGCGTCGGCGGTTCCATCAGATGGATCGTCTTTGGCGGCGGGCATGAGACCTACTAGCCGGAGGCGATTCTCACTGCCAGACGGGGTCGGCGGCGCGACGCATCACGCCGGCCGCAGTGCTAGACTTCGCCCGTGCCTGCTCCTTCGCCTCGTCCCGGGGGCCGGCTCTGCGCTGGCTATGCGCGAGTTGCGTCGCCGACACGGGTCGCGGCCGCGCTCGTGGCGGTCCTTTTCATTGCGACCTCGGCGGCGACCGTCGCGGCACCCGTGGCTTTCGCAGACGACGAAGCCGCCGGGCAGGCCGCCGGGCCCCGCGAAGGCAGCCTCCTCTATTTCTTCAGCCCGGACTGGCGGCCTCCCGATCTCGGCAAGCTCGCGGCCGCCGTCGCAGACGTGTTCTCCAAAGGCTCGCTGCCGGTCTCGTTCCAGGCGTTCGTTCGATACGAGGATTTCGAGCGGCAAATGTCCGAAAAATCGCCGGTTTTCGTCATCGCTCCCTCGTGGATCAGCGGCGAGGACGGCCATGGCCTCACGGCGGGCATGTCGGTGGTCGCCCACCCGCTGCGCCACGGCAAAAGCAGCTATCGCAAGGCCCTGATGGCCCGCCCCGGCATCGATTCGATCGACGACCTCATGCGCGGCTCGATCGCGGCCACGCTCTTTTCGATGGGTCCCGGCACCGCGGACGCGGTGCTCGACGCCTTCCACCTGCCGGTGGACTCAGCCAAGGTCGTGCCCGTGCCGAAGGATGTCGATGCCCTGCTCGCGCTCAGTTTCGGCCAGGTGGATGCCGCGCTGATCACGAGCGAGCAGTACGACGAGCTCGCCAGGAGCAACCCCACCGAGGCCGCGCGGCTGGCGGTGCTGGCGTTCTCTCCCGAGATCCGCCTGCCCCCGGTGTTCGCGCGCGACGACGCGTCGCCCGAGCTGCTCGGTCGTTTCCGCGACCTGCTGCTCGGCCTTTCGCGTGACAGCGACGGCCAGTCGCTGCTCGCGATGCTCGGCTTCGACGGCTTCGTCGCCGATCCTCTGCCCGGCGCATGGCGCGACGCTCCGCCGCAGGGCAGCCATGCAACCGACATGCATCCGGCCGCGCCGCCTGCGCCGCGGTCCACGCCGCCCGTGCACGGTTCCTCGCACGCGCCGCACCACTGAGAGCGCACGGAGAACGATGGAAAGGACGAGCGCAGCAGCCGCCCCGACGCAGACCCAGCCCGGGATTTCCCGTGCCGTCGCGTGGCTGCGGCGCGGCTACGGGCTGCACCTGAAGCTCGCGTTCGCGGGCGCCGTCTCGCTGTTCCTGTGCATCGCCGTGCTCGCGGTGACGCTGATGCTGCGCCAGTCGGACGTGCTGTCGAACGAGATCGACAAGGCTTCGTTCGAGCTCCAGCGCAGCATGGTCGAGCGCGGGCGCCTGCTTGCCGACGGCATGAGCGCGAGCATGGAATCGGCGATTGCCGGCTACGATTTCGCGTTCCTCACCGACACGATCCGCACGATGCAGGAGAAGAACGAGAACCTCGCGTACGCCTATCTCGTCAACGCGGCGCGCGTCGTCATCGTCCACACCGACTCGAGGCAGGTCGGAAGCCGCGCCACCGACGATCCGACCGGCAAGCCCCGCTACGTCAAGACCAGCGACGGACGCTCCGTCGTCGAGATCACGCATCCTCTCAACGTCGGCGGCCGCGAATGGGGCTGGCTCGTTCTCGGCTTCGACCTCTCGCCGATCCAGCGCCGCGCCGACGCCGCGGTCGCGCGTGGCCGCCTCGTGCTCGCGCGCTCGACGACGCTGGCGATGCTGGTGGCAAGCCTGGTCGGCCTCGTGGGCCTCGGCGTGTCGGTGTGGACGAGCCGGCGCCTGCTGAGCCCCCTCACGCAGCTCGCCGAGGAGGCCGCCGTGATCGCCAGCGGAAACCTCGACCAGGAAGTCGAGGGCGTCGCCAGCAGCGACGAGATCGGCATGCTCGCGAGGCAGTTCGAGGCGATGCGCCGCTCGGTGCGCGCCAGCGTCGGCGAGCTGACCATCGCCAAGCAGCGCGCCGAGGAAGCCACGGTCCAGGAAAAGAAGCTGCGCGCCGAGATCGAGGAACACTCGAGACTGCTCGAGTCGAAGGTCAGCGAGCGCACCGCCGAGCTGCAGGCCACGGCCGAGCGACTGACCGAGTACGACCGGCTCAAGTCGGAGTTCCTCGGCAACGTCTCCCACGAGCTGCGCACGCCGATCGCCGCGATTTCGTCGGCGGCCAAGATCATCCAGCGCTACAGCGACCGTGACATCAGCAGCGCCAAGCGCTTCAGCAAGGTCATCATCGAGGAGAGCGAACGGCTGACGCGGCTGATCACCGACCTGCTCGACCTGTCCAGGATCGAGTCGGGAGGCGGCGAGTGGAAGCTGCTGCCGATCGAGAAACCGGTCGAGCTGCTCGAGCACGTGCTGACGACGTTTCGCCCGCTCTACCATGAAAGCGGCGTCGAGCTGGAGCTCGTGAGCGACGACGAGCTGCCGGTGATCTTCGGCGACCGCGACCGGCTGATCCAGGTGTTCGCCAACCTGTGCAGCAACTCGCTCAAGTTCACTCCGCGCTCGGGGCACGTGCGCATCGAAGCGAGGACGACGCCGTACGGCGAAGCGACGGCGCTGCGCGTGACGGTCACCGACACGGGGCCGGGCATTCCGGAAGAGGAACGCGAGATCGTGTTCGAGCGGTTCCGGCAGGGAGCCAGCGGCGGCGCCAAGCCGCGCGGCACCGGGCTAGGCCTGGCGATCTGCCGCGAAGTGATGCGTTACCACGCGGGTGCGATCTGGGCCGAAACTCCCGACGAAGGCGGGACGCGCATGGTCGTCGTCGTCCCGTCGCTGGCCGCGCTCGGCGGCGACATCGCTGCGTCGTGAGCGCGGCGCTACAAAATTTGTAGCGCCCGGACGAGCGGCAGAAATTTTGCGGGTGGTCTGCACCGTCTGACCTCAACAGGTATCCTCGGGTTGAAGAGGAACTCGATTTTTCTCAGCGGCAGATAAGGGGCGACATCGGAATGGGAACACCGCTCCCAGTGGCCGCTCAGAACTCAAAATGTCCCAAGTTACCACCGGGAGTCGGTGCCCGTGACGGCCGAGATCGCGCGGCTTCGTCTTTCTGCTTAGTGTTCAGTGAAGACCTCGCCGCAGGCGGCACCAGAGGAGCGGCGACTCAGTTTCAGCGCTGTATCCCAACGTCGACGAGCGAGAGTCCGCCATTGGCCTCGCTTTCCCCTACCACAGTCAGGGTCTGGGAAGCTGTGAAAGCAAATCCACTTACTGCGCTCCATCCCAAGTCTATCGGGCTCTCAGAGATACCCGCATCCGTAAGCGTAGACCTAAGATACCCGATCGAAGTCGAGTTCGAGTTTCGTGTCAGCCTTATATCTACGGCGTGGACTGTACCGAAGCTAGCCTCATCGGAATCGACCTCAACAAGTAGGACGCCATTGAGGTACACGGCGATCGAACCCGGAACTTGGATAAAGTATTGGTAGTCTAGATGGATCAATATCGCGTTGTTGGCGCCAATGGCGCCGCCGGCCAGTGTCTGGGACCAAAGGGTAGTTGGAGTGTTTGCCGCACCGGTCGCGAGGCCGAGGGAAGAGGAATCATTGTAGATTCCGCCTGCAAAAGCGGGAGTTGAGAACAGGACGATCGCGAACCCAAGTATGAATGCTTTCATCTGAACTCCTTCAAGGCTCTATGCGGTAAATTTAGTAAGATGCTCCGGACCAGAGCCCGCAACTCAACTCGAGTCGAGCATGGTATTAGTCACAATCCGCTATTCGCGATTTTGAACTTGTCCATATGCTCGACCTCTTGTGACACTTGCGGGGCCAAGTTTTCCGGTCGCTTGCTCATCACGCACGCAGGCCACCACTAGCGTCAGCGCCAGCCAACCGTTCGGGGCAGTTCACTGTTCGCGTTCAGCGGACCACGAGCAAGTTTGGAAGGCAGAGTTGCTCGCGCGAGCGCCTCTTACCCTCGTATTCCGACCTATGTCCACGGCCGTCCGCAAATCGTGTCGGATCGGCCGCAATTTTTGATCTAGAGTACATCATGGGCAGTAGTAACTTACACGATTGTTTGGACTTCCCCCGGTTTCGTGGACACCTAACCGCTATGGTTCGAGGCCTCTTGTTCGCTAACAATGGGGAGTCACCGTACGGTCAAGATACGAAATTGTCGCGCATTGAGAGGGGGTTGCTACGATCGAACGTCCTGCCTGCTCGATTTCTCTCCGGAGCGGCGAATGCGCCTGATGCAACGAGGATGCGTGCGGCCTGGTGAGCATGTCACTTGGCCATCCTTGAGTTGCTCAGGCTGTGGATCAGATGCTCGTAGTAGCCAGGACCGGCGCTGATTCGTCGCGGTCGCGGACATAGACGATCTCGACCACTGCGCTGCCCGGGCGGCGATCGCTGCGTCGCATGCGGCTCTGGACCGTGAAGCCGCTGCGCTCGAGGATCTTCAGCGACGCCTCGTTCGAAGAGCGAACGGTCGCGCGAAGACAGTCCAGCGCGAGGTGCTCGTAGACCATGGCGCAGACCAGGCGCACCGCGTGGCCGGCAATGCCGCGGCCCCAGTAAGGCTGTCCGATCCAGTAGCCGATCTCGCCGATCCTCGGTGCCTTGGCCGTCACGACGTCGACGCTGATGCCGCCGACGGCAAGCCCTTCCACTTCGATCGCGAGCTGCAGCCCTCGCTCGTGACCGCCGATGCAGCGCGAGATCCACGTTCGTGCGACGGGTTCGGTGTAAGGACGCGGAAAGCGGCCTCGCAGGTTGCTCCAGATGTTGCGGTTGTCGGCCTGTACGGCCAGGGAAGACGCATCGTCGATGCGCCAACTGCGAAGCGTGAAGCCACTACCGGCGAGCTCGAGACCGTCCTGCACCTTGCTCCTCCACCACCCGGCGCTCGTCCGGCGCGCCCCGCGACCGCCGAGTGTAGCAATCACGCCGCGGCCCATAAAGCCGGCGGTTGAATGAAGCCGGCGGAAAGCCGGCGGTCGAACGCGAAACCGGCCGAAAAGCCGGCGCCTGCCTGCCGCCGCCGGGAAGGCGCCGCTTGCGAAACCGTTCTTCGCTACCCATCATGCGCGGCCCGCCGGCGGCGCCGGCAATCGACCACCAGCAAGGAACCCGCGCATGTCCTACCAGCACATCACCTACGAAGTGTCCGACTCCATCGCGACCTGCACGCTGTCGCGGCCCGAGCAGCTCAACGCGTACACGCCGCGCATGGGAATCGAGCTTCGCGACGCGATGTACACCGCGGCCGCCGACGAGTCGGTGCGCGCGATCGTCCTGACAGGCGCCGGGCGCGGCTTCTGTGCCGGCGCCGACATGAAGCTGCTCGGCGCGTTCAGCGGCGCCGGCCGCATGACCGGGACCGGCGACCTTCCGAAGGTCACGCACGAGCCGCCGCCGGGTCCGACGCGCCCCGACTTCCAGACCGAGTACAGCTACCTGCTGTCGATCCCGAAACCGATCATCGCGGCGATCAACGGGCCCGCCGCCGGTGTAGGGTTCGTCTTCGCGCTCTTCTGCGACATCCGCCTGGCGGCTTCGTCGGCACGCATGGGCGCGATCTTCTCGCGGCGCGGCCTCATTGCCGAGTACGGAATCAGCTGGATCCTGCCGCGCCTGGTGGGGCTGGCCAACGCGAACGACATCCTGTTCTCGGGCCGCCTGGTCACGGCGCACGAAGCCGAGCGCATGGGCCTGGTGAGCCGCGTAATCGACGACGCGGATTTTGCGAGCGAGGTGCGAAGCTACGCCCACGACCTCGTGCGTCGCTCCTCGCCTCGCTCGATCGGCGTGATGAAGCGCCAGGTCTACGAAGACCAGACCAATACGCTGGCGACTTCGGTCGAAGTCGCGCTGCGCGAGATGCACGAGAGCCTTTCGTCGGAAGATTTCAAGGAAGGAGTCGCGCACTTCGTCGAGAAGAGGGAACCGAGGTTCTCCGGGCGCTGAGGCCGCGCGCTAGCGAAGGTCGCGAACGCTCTGCGCGAATTCGCGGGGCAGCCGTGTCGGCTCGCGGCCGATGCGGCTCCACGAAAACATCGAAACCAGTTCCTTTGCGCTCAGCGCCGCCGGCCTGTCGATGAGTCCGAGCGACCACGCGAGCCAGCCGACGAGCTGGGCAGCGCGCACGCCGCTCGTGCGCAGGCTGCGAAGCGTCAAGGCTTCGTCCCGCTTCGAGAGTTTCTCGCCGTGCTCGTCGAGCACCATCGGAACGTGCGCGTGGGCGGGGCGCCGCGCGCCGAGGGCTTCCAGAAGCTGGATCTGGCGCGCCGTCGAGCCGAGCAGGTCGGCGCCGCGGACGACTTCGTCGATTCTCATCAGCCAGTCGTCGACGACGACGGCGAGCTGGTAGGCGTAGAGTCCGTCGCGGCGCTTGAGCACGAAATCGCCCGGCACCGCCTGCTCGATCTCTCCGTAGACACGATCGACGAAGCGCACCGGCGCGTCGTCGATGCGAAATCGCAGCGCAGCCTCGCTGCTTCGGCCCTGGCGGAACTGCGCGTACCAGTGGGCGGCAAGGTCGCGCGGCCGCGCGGAAGGCGGATACGCCGGCTCTTCGTCCTCTCCGTGCGGAGCCGACGAGATCGACGCCAGCTCCTTGCGCGACAGCGAGCACGGGAACAGGCGACCAGTGTCGCAAAGCACCTGCAGCGCGGCCTCGTACGCGTCGCTGCGCTCCGACTGAAGGTAGGGACCGTAAGGACCGCCGAGTTGAGGATCTTCGTCCCAGTCGAGCCCGAGCCACGTGAGGTCCTCGGCAGCCGCTTCGGCCGCACCGCCGACGACGCGCGGTGGATCGAGGTCCTCGACGCGCCAGACGAAACTGCCGCTGCGGGAACGCACCGATAGCCAGGCGACCAGCGCGGTGCGGGCGTTGCCGACGTGCAGCAAGCCGGAAGGCGAGGGGGCGTAGCGTCCGCGCGGCGGTCGCACGTCGCTCGCGCCACGAGAGGGAACGCCACCGTCCACAGCGGCAGAGCTGTCGCTCACGCCGTCATGCTAGCGCGGATCGGAACTCAGCCGAACAGGGCGATGGTGACCAGGCCGCACGCGAACCCGAGCGCGATGCCGCCGAGCACGTCCACCGGGTAATGTGCCCCGAGCCAGATCCGCGACGAGGCGATCGCCGCCGCCAGAGCCGTTTCCAGTCCGCCGAGCACCATGCTGCCCGAGACGGCGGCGGTCGCGACCGCGAAGGCCACGGCGCTGTGTCCCGACGGAAACGAGAACGGATCGGGCACCGGCTCGCGTGGCGCGAACCCCGGGATCATCGAGCCGGGACGGCTGCGGCGGAAGATCCTCTTGGCGAGCTGGGAAGTGAGCGTTGCCAGCAGCGCGGCGACCGCCATCGTCTCGATCGTAACGACCGGGATCTGCAGCAGCGCCAGCAGCACCAGCGCATGCACGATCCATCCCGGTGTGTCGCCGGCGCGGGTAAGGCCGCGCATGACGTGGAGGATGCCGCGCCTTTCGAAGCGCGACACGGCGGTGAGCGCCGCAGCGTCCCAGCGAAGGACCGTGTCGAGTCCTTTCCTCATCGTCATGGCGGCTGCCCTTGTTTCCATTGTGACCAGCTTCCGGCCGGGTGAACTCATGGCTTCGGCGCCCGAACACTCCGCCGTACGCAATCCTGGGCCGGGGAAGTTCACGTTGCGTCAGCATTGTGAGAGAAGTCGATGATGCGGCGCGCAGTTGCGCGGCGGCGCATTCGGCGATGCAGCAAGACGGTACGAAAGTGTACGGTCCGCACCCGCACTGACGCGCAGCGGGGTTGTCGCGCCGACATCGCGCCTCGTGTATTCGTGGTGAGGTTTCGCAGGCGCCGCCGGTGCCTCGCGCAGGAACCGATCAAACGTTGGAGGAAGCGGGATGGCGGATGCGGCTTCGTGGGTCTCGATCGGGAACTTCGTATTTCTGTTCGCAGGCGTCGGTCTCGGGGTCGGCGGCGGCTATCTCGGGTTTCCTGCCATCAAGGAAGCCAGGCGCCTTCGCGAGGAGCTCGAGCGAAACCGGCGCGAGCAACAAGAGTACCGCACCTCGGTGAACTCGCACTTTCGCAAGACCGCCGAGCTGGTGACCGAGATGACGCGCAGCTACGCGGCCGTCTATGACCACCTCTCGAGCGGCGCCCGCAATTTCTGCGACACCGCAGGTGCGGCCGAAGTACCGTTCAGCCCGCTTCCGGGAACACTGGGCGCTCCGGTGATCGAGGCGGAGTCCGCGCGTGCCGCGGGCATCCATGCCGCGCCGGGTACTGATGCATGCAATGCGCAGCCCGGCAGCAGCGACGACGCCGGACAGCCGGCGCCGGCTGCGACGTCCGAGGCGGCAGGCGAGCCGCCGCATCCTCTGGCGATGGCAAGCTGATCAGTGCGCCGCCGCAGCAGCGGCGGAGAACAGGGTCCTGTATTCGCGAGGCTCGTCGATGCCGAGCTTCGTGCGCACTTCTCCGAGCGGAAGCACGAGCATTCCCTCCCAGTCGGCAGCGACGAACGAGTTGGCGCGACGGCCGCGCCGCCAGGCCTGCCAGCTAAGACGTACCGCGTCGGTGTGACCCTCTCTCCAGCGCCGCAGTGCGGCCATCACGACGATGAAGCCGATCCCGGGATTGCGGGTCTGTGCGTACGAGAACGCCAGCAGCGCGCCTTCGCCGAACAGGTCCCTCTGATAGCCGGTCACGACGTGCCACAAATCGTGCGTGTCGCGAAGCCGGTTGCTGAGAACGCGGGCCCGGTCGTCGAGGAATACGGCGCCGTCTTCCGCGTCGTTGCTCGCCTCGACGAGACCCTCGGCGCTGATGTTCTCGGTGTCGAGGAAGCGCGCGTACTCGCGACCGAGAGTCCCGGCCGGCAGCGCGCGCAGGCGCTCGCGGTCCTGCAGCAAGGGCAGGAGATTGCGCCTCTCGTTGAGCACCACGGATCCCGTGGGGTCGCGAAGGACGCGCTGGTAGAGACGCTCGAAGCTCTTGCCCGACAGCGCGCGAATGATCTGGAAGACGAGCGCCGTCTCATCGGGATGGGCCAGCAGGCGGCGGACCGCACGCAGGGCGACAAGAGGCTGGACCGGACGGGAAACGACGCCGCGCTGGCTCATCGGACGACCTCCAACCGGACGGCATCGAAGTCGTCCCGTGGCGTATACATAGTGCCGCTATGTATAGACGTGCCCGCCTTCTGTCAATCTATTCCCGACGCGTGCGCTTGCGCGCTGTGGCCGCGCCCACAGGCTGCTCGCGATTTCGCAGGTGCGGCGTGAGCAGGTAGCGCATCGCATCGACGAGGGAATCGACCAGCGTCTCGACTTCGCGGCGGGATCCGCCGCGCGCTGCCGCGAAGCCGGCCTCGCTCATCGCGCCAAGCAGGAGAAGGGCGAGCGGGTGAAGCGGCCTCTTCTCGATGACGCCCTCGGCGACGAGCAGCTCGAGACCCTCCATCAGGGTGGTGGCGCCGACGCGCCTTCCCATCGCGCGCCACTCGGCCTCGCCGAGCACCACCGGCCCCTCGAACATCACGATGCGGTGGAAGTCACGGCGGCGCGCGAACTCGAGCCAGGCGCGAAAACCGGAAAGGAACGTCTCGAGGCCCCCGGTTTCGCCGGCGACCTCGCGTACGTGAGCATCCATCTCGCTCTCGAGTGCTTCGCAGACGCTGCGGAAAAGCGCGGTCTTGCCGTCGAAATGGTGAAACAGCGCACCGGCGGTGACGCCGGCGGCCTCGGCGATCTCGCCGGTAGTCGTCGCGGCGTAGCCCTGGTCGGCAAACAGCTTGCGCGCGGCGCGCAAAATGTCGCTTCGAGTGCGGGCGGCGTCGGCGGCGCTTCGGCGGGGCATCGGCAAGGCCAGTTCCCGCAAACGGAGGCCATGGGCCGTTGACAGGTCCGTTGCGGGAGTATACGTAGTCTCGCTATGTAAACCGGACGGCGCGCTTGCGCAAGCGTCCGTCCTGCGCGCGCGGAGCCCGGCAGCCCGCGACGCCCGAGGTGCCGATGCAACCGATGCCCCGCTCGTTCGCGCCAGCAGAGCACGTCGATGTCCTCATCGTCGGTGCCGGCCTGTCCGGCATCGGCGCAGCGTGGCACCTGCAACAGCGTTGTCCGGGCACCAGCTACGCGATCTTCGAGGCGCGCGAGGCGATCGGAGGCACCTGGGACCTGTTCCGCTATCCCGGCATCCGGTCCGACAGCGACATGTACACCCTCGGCTACGCGTTCAAGCCGTGGGAGAACGCCAAGGCCATCGCCGACGGTCCTTCGATTCTCGAGTACGTGCGCGAGACCGCCGTAGAGAACGGCATCGACCGCAAGATCCGTTTTCGCCATCGCGTCACGCGCGCCGAATGGTCGAGCGCCGCTGCGCAGTGGACGGTGCATGCCGAACGCGACGGAAAGCCGGTGCGCATCACGTGCTCGTTCCTGCTGATGTGCTCGGGCTATTACCGCTACTCGGCCGGCTACACGCCCGACTTTCCCGGTGTGGAATCTTTCGGAGGCCGCATCGTGCATCCCCAGCACTGGCCTGAGGACCTCGACTACAGCGGCAAGCGCGTCGTCGTGATCGGCAGCGGCGCTACTGCCGTGACGCTGGTGCCGGCGATGGCGAAGGACGCGGCGCACGTGACGATGTTGCAGCGCTCGCCCACCTACGTCGTCTCGCGGCCGGGCCACGACCGCCTCGCCAACTGGCTGCGCAAGCACGTGTCGTCGAAGACCGCCTACGCGATCACGCGCTGGAAGAACGTGCTGTTGCAGCTCTTCTTCTTCAACCTCGCGCGCAAGCGGCCGCAAAAGGTCAAGGAAGGGCTCATCGCGCGGGTGCGCGAAGCGCTGGGGCCCGACTACGACGTCGAGACGCACTTCACGCCGCGCTACAACCCGTGGGACCAGCGCCTGTGCCTGGTTCCCGACGACGACCTGTTCGACGCGATCCGGAGCGGCGCCGCCTCGGTCGCCACCGATCGCATCGCGACGTTCACTGCGACCGGCCTTCGCCTGGAGAGCGGTCGCGAGCTGCAGGCGGACATCGTCGTCACCGCGACGGGCCTCGTGCTCGAGCTTCTCGGCGGCATGACGGTGGCAGTCGACGGCAAGGACGTCGATTTCAGCAAGACGCTTTCGTACAAGGGAATGATGTACAGCGACGTGCCGAACATGGCGTCGACCTTCGGCTACACCAACGCGTCGTGGACGCTCAAGTGCGACCTGACCTGCGAGTATGTCTGCCGCCTGCTCGGCCACATGCGACGCTTCGGATACGCGTCGGCCACGCCCCGCGTCGACGATCCGGACCAGGAGACGGCGCCGTGGCTCGACTTCACGTCGGGCTACGTGGTGCGCGCGATGGAAAAGTTCCCGAAGCAGGGCAAGCGCGCGCCGTGGCGCCTGCACCAGAACTATGCCCGCGACCTTGCGATGATCCGCTACGGCCGCCTCGAAGACGGCGTGCTCGAGCTGGCTCCTGCGCCGGGACGCGGCGCCCAGAGCGTGGCCGAACCGGCATCGCGGGCGGCCTGAGCCGCGAAAGCTGCTTCGCAAGGCCGCCGCTGCTAAGAGATGCGGCGCATGGCCGCGCCGTCCCTCGCATCGGTCTCGTTTCGCCGTTCCCCGCTGTTGCGGATCACCGTCGTGGCGGCGGTGCTCGCCCTCGCGACGCTCGGTGCCGGCTGCCGCCAGAAATGGGACATCACGGCGCGGCCGGCGGAGGACAAGGCACTGGAGGCGGAGTTCTTCGCCGGCCTCGATTCCGAGATCGTGCCGGACATACCCGAACCGGCCAGCCTGAGGCCCTGCTGCATCTTCGCCAACGACGTCGGCGTCCAGGTCGGTTCGTACACGGTTCCCGGCTACGAGGTGCGAAGCGTCATCGGCGTCGACGAGCTCGGCACCCACCACTACAACCACGGCGCTGTCGCTCTGCAGCCGCGAGGAGGCGACGGAATCGTCGCTGACGAAAAGTCCGGGATCCTCTACACGTGCCGCGGCGGCTTCATCGACATTGCGCACGTGCGCGACAACGCCGACCGCACGCTGTTCCTGGTTTCGCGCATCGCACGCCTGGCCACCTCCGGCGGCGAGATCCATCTCTCGGACGAAGGCGGCGAGCGCCACATTCTCCTGCGACCGCTCGATCCGGCGCTCGTCGAGAAGTTCGGACTTCGCGAGGTGGGCGCGGCGCTTGCGGAATGGCTCGACTACCAGCTCTCGGTCTGGCACGAGATCGCGACGTGGTACGGCTGGTCGGCCACCGGCTTTTCGGAGCGTCCGTCGGCGTTCTCACCCGAAGACCTGTACTCGAACCTGCTCGGCGTGAGGATTGCCGGCATCGCGATCCGGCGCCAGTCGGCGGCGAGCGAGATCGATTACGACCGGTCGGTCACTTCGCTTCTGCACGACGCGATCGACAAGCTCGGCGCGCTGCCGAAGGATGCCAGCCGCCGTGCGTTCGAGTACGTCGACGGGATCTGGTGGGACTCCACCAAGCGTGTTCCCGACAACCTGCTGGTGCGGCACCGAAACCTCGACCTCGGTCCTTTCCTGCGCCCGTGGAAGCTGATCGACGCCCAGAGCTCGGACGTGCTGCGGCGCGACGCGAAGGAGTTCGACGTCGCGTGCCACGGCGACTGGAGCCCGCTGCCGCTCTCGGTCGCCAATCGCATCGGCGGCGCCGCGTTTCGCGACATGGCAACGCTGGAGATCAAGCCCGCCAAGGTCGTGACCGACAACGGGATCCCGCTCGAATCGGGCAGCGACCTCGTGACTCCGGAAGACTTCCAGTCGATCGTCGACGCGATCGCGAAGGCTGCGGACGAAGAACTTGGACCCGGCGTCGCGAAACCGGCAGCGCGGCCCGGGGAGAGCAGCCGTTACGGGCAGAAGCCCGACCAGGGCCGGGGCTGAAGTGTTCGCGTTCATCCGCCGTCACCTCGATCCGTCGGTCCGTCTCGGTGAAATCCTGTTCGCGCTGATCATGGCCCTCGGGTTCACGGCCTCGGTGCGCCTCGGCCTGGGTGAAGCCGATCACCGCGAGTTGTTCGTCGGGATCCTCGGCTGCAACGTGGCGTGGGCCATCATCGATGCCGCCCTCTACGTCATGACCGAGCTGTTCGAGCGCGGGCGTGCGGCGCGCCTGGTCCGCGACGTGCATGCCGCTCGCTCGCAAGACGCGGCGCTTGCCCTGGTTTCGACCGAGATGGACGAACGAATGCCGTTCGTCGCCGGGGATCCGGGCCGAGACGACCTCGCCCGCCGCATCCTGGCGATCGTCCAGCAGGCGAGCCCTGTCGACGTGCGCATCCGCCGCTCCGACCTTCTGAGCGCCGGCGCCGTGGCACTCGTGATCGTCGTGGCGACTCTTCCCGTCGTTGCGCCGTTTCTGGTGTTCGCCAGCGCGAACATCGCGGTTCGCGTCTCGAACGGAGTCAGCGTCAGCATGCTGTTCCTGCTCGGCGTGGCCTGGGGGAGAAGCGTCGGCAGAAACCCGCTGCGAATCGGCGCCCTTCTGGCCGGCGCCGGCATCGTGCTCGTGCTGATTGCCGTGGCTCTGGGCGGTTGATGCGCCGCGTTCGGCTTCGCCGCTCGTTCCGACAGGCAGTCTCTGTAGCGGTTCCTTCCCCTCGCGGTGCGTGTCACTGTCGATCGTGTCGTGCGACCGCTGCGGTCGCCCTGTCATCGGAGGCAACCGGAAATGAAGCCTGCAGAGCTGATCAAGAGGGCCCGCACTTTCGCGAAACCATTCCGGATCACCGACGGCGACGGCTTCCGCTTAAAGGACGTCGATCCCGGCGATACCCTCGACCTGACGTCCGAGGACAAGCCGCGGGCGAAAGAAGCGCTCGAGATGGGAATCTCGGTGCTCGCCGAGTTGCAGGACAGGCTCTACGCCCAGGACCGCTGGGCCGTGCTGCTGATTTTCCAGGCCATGGACGCCGCAGGCAAGGACGGCGCGATCAAGCACGTGATGTCGGGCGTCAATCCCCAGGGCTGCCAGGTCTATTCGTTCAAGGCTCCCAGCCCCGAAGAGCTCGACCACGACTACCTGTGGCGCTGCGTGCGCTATGTTCCCGAGCGCGGCCGCATCGGGATCTTCAATCGCAGCTACTACGAGGAAACCCTCGTCGTGAGGGTGCATCCCGAGCTTCTGGCCGGGCAGAAGATTCCGGCCGAGCTGGTGACGAAATCGATCTGGAAGGATCGCTTCCACGACATCCGCAGCTACGAGAGCTACCTTGCGCGCAATGGCGTCGCGGTCTGCAAGTTCTTCCTTCACGTCTCGAAGGACGAGCAGAAGAAACGGTTCCTCGAGCGACTGACGAATCCCGAGAAGAACTGGAAATTCTCGGCGAACGACGCGAAGGAACGTTCGTACTGGAAGCAGTACATGGAAGCTTACGAGGACATGATCCGCGGCACGGCTTCCAAGGACGCGCCGTGGTACGTCGTGCCGGCCGACAACAAGTGGTTCTCCCGCGTGGTCGTCGCCGCGGCGGTCATCGAGACGCTCGACCGCCTCGACCTCGAGTATCCGAAAGTCAGCGACGAGAAGCGCGCGGGACTTGCCGAAGCGGAAAAGACCCTGCGCGCCGAGAAGTGACGGTGCTGCACGAACGCCGGCCGGCGCGGTGATCGAGGGCGCAGCAGCGCTTTGACTGCGGCGAGTGGGAAGGGAACACTTCGCCTGCTTTCTAACGCTGCGCACCGGGCACTGGGGGATCGCGTGACAAATGGCTATCTGATCTTCCCCGCTCGCATTCTCACGCTGGTCCTTGCTGCCGCCGTCGCGGCGGGTTGCAGCAAGAGCGAAGCGCCGCCTCCTGCGCCGCCTGCCGTCCAGGTCGCGACCGTCCTGCAGCGTGACGTTCCGATCATGGTCGAGGGCATCGGCCAGACTCTCGGGTCGAGCGAAGTCGAGATCCGCGCCCGCACCGAAGGATTCCTCGAAACCATCGAGTTCAAGGAAGGCGCTCTCGTCAAGAAGGGAGACCTTCTCTACACGATCGACCCGAGGAACCTGCAGGCCGCGTTCGCCCAGGCGCAGGGGCAGCTCGCCAAGGCCAAGGCCGATCACGCGCGCACCACGCAGGACGTCGCGCGCTACAAGCCGCTCGTCGCGATCAACGCGATCCCGCGCCAGCAGTACGACACCGCCGTTGCGCAGGAGATCGCCGCGCAGGCTCTCGTCGACGCCGCCCAGGCCTCGGTGGACAACGCGACCGCCAATCTCGAGTACACGAAGATCTATGCGCCGATCGACGGGCTGATCGGCAAGACGGAAGTGAAGGTCGGAACGCTGGTCGGCCGCGGCCAGAACACGCTGCTCACGCAAGTGGCCGCCGTCGATCCCATTCACGTGCGATTTTCGATCAGCGAGCAGGACTACCTGAAATACTCGCGGGCAAGGGCCGAAAAACCCGAACGCGCGCAGCAGTACCGATTCGAGCTCGTGCTCGCCGACGGCAGTGTGCTTCCCCAACGCGGAGACCTCGTGTTCACCAACAACGCCGTCGATGCCACGACGGGAACGCTGCTCGTGGAAGTGACGTTTCCCAATCCCGACCGGCTCGTGTTGCCCGGGCAGTACGGGCGAGTGCGCGTCGCAGTCGATACGCGAAAAGATGCGATCCTGGTCCCGCAGCGCGCGGTGAAGGAGCTGCAGGCGACTTACAGCGTCGCGGTGGTCGGCGCGGACGACAAGGTGCAGATGCGCACCGTCAAGCCCGGCGCCCGCATCGGCTCGCTGTGGATCATCGAATCCGGACTTGCGGCCGGCGACAAGATCGTCGTCGAAGGGCTGCAGAAGGTTCGCGACGGGATGACGGTCAAGCCGGCGGTGGTGGCAATCGCCGACGATGCCGCCGCTGCTGCGCCGGCATCCGCCCCCCCTCCTGGCGCCCGCCCGGCGGCCGCTGCGCCGGCTGCTGCCGCTTCGGGATCCGCCAAGGAATAGCCCGTGGCGCATTTCTTCATCCGCCGCCCGATCGTCGCCATCGTCATCGCGATCCTCGCGGTGCTGATCGGCTTCGCTGCGCTGTCCAAGTTGCCGATCGAACAGTATCCGGCACTGGCGCCGCCGACCGTGCGCGTGGAGACCACGTACCAGGGCGCATCGGCCGAAGTGGTCGAGCAGTCGGTGGCGACGCCGATCGAGCAGCAGCTCAACGGCGTCGACAACATGATCTACATGAAGTCGCTCAACACGAGCGACGGCCGCATGCTGCTCGACGTCAGCTTCCAGGTCGGAATGAACCTGGACACCGCCAACGTGCTGACGCAGAACCGCGTCTCGCAGGCCACCTCGCGTCTTCCGCAGGAGGTCAACCAGCAGGGAGTCACCGTCAAGAAGCTCAATCCGAGCATCCTGCTGGTGTTGTCACTGTATTCGCCGAAGGGCACCTACGACTCTCTGTTCCTCAACAACTACGCGACGATCAACGTGCGCGACGCGTTGCTGCGCGTGCCCGGCGTGGCCCAGGTCGACCTCTACGGCGGCGCCGAGTACGGCATGCGCGTCTGGATCCGCCCGGACAAGCTCGCCAAGCTCGGGCTCACTCCCGCCGACGTCATCAGCGCGATCAAGGAGCAGAACATCCAGGCGCCGGCCGGCCAGATCGGCGCGCCGCCGTCGCCGCCGGGCCAGGAGTTCACGTACACCGTAGCCGCGCCGCGCAAGCTCGCCACTCCCGAGGAGTTCGCGAACATCCAGCTCAGGACCTCCGATACCGGCGCGGTCGTCCGCATCGGCGACGTCGGCCGGGTCGACCTCGGAGGCGAGAACTACAAGTCCTTCGCGCGCCTGGACGGCAAGCCGGCCGGCGTGCTGGCCGTCTATCTCCTGCCGGGCGCCAACCAGCTCGAGGCTGCCGAAGGCATCTACCACCTCGTCGAGGAGCTTTCGCACTCCTTCCCGGAGGATGTGGCGTACAAGATCACGTACGACACGACGCCTGCCGTCGAGGCTTCGATCGAAGGCATCCTGCACACCTTGCTCGAAGCGGTCGTGCTCGTGATCCTGGTCGTCTTCGTCTTCCTGCAGAACTGGCGCGCGACGTTGATTCCGCTGTTGACGGTGCCCGTGTCGCTGATGGGCACGTTCATCTTCTTCCCGATGCTCGGGTTCACGGTCAACACGCTGTCGATGTTCGGGCTGGTGCTCGCCATCGGCATCGTCGTCGACGATGCGATCGTCGTCGTCGAAGCGGTCATGCACCACATCGAGCACGGCATGGCGCCGCGCGAAGCGACGATGAAGGCGATGGACGAGGTCTCCGGCGCGGTCATCGGCATCGCGCTCGTGCTCTCCGCGGTGTTCGTCCCGGTCGCGTTCGTCGGCGGGCTGACCGGCCGCCTGTACCAGCAGTTCGCGCTGACGATCGCGATCTCGGTGTTGCTGTCGGCGTTCAGCGCGCTGTCGCTGTCACCGGCCCTGTGCGTGATGCTGCTGAAGCCCTCGCCGCCCGGCGGGAGCAAGGGTCTGCTCGGGCGCTTCTTCGGCGGGTTCAACCGCGGCTTCGAACGCACGACGACGGGCTACGTGTCGCTGGCGAGCATCTTCACGAGGCGCACGGTGCTTGCCCTGGCAGCCATCGCGGGGGTAGCCGTCTGCGGCGGCCTGCTCGGCAAGTCGCTTCCGGCCGGATTCGTCCCCGACGAGGACCAGGGCATCTTCCTGATCAACGTGCAGCTCCCCAACGCCTCGTCGCTGGAGCGCACCGACAGGGTGGTCTCGAAGATCGAGGGCATCCTCGCGAAGACCGAGGGAATCGACAGCTGCAATGCCATCGGTGGCCTCGGCATGCTGACGAACTCGTTCAACTCGAACTACGCCAGCTTCTTCTGCCGGCTCAAGCCCTGGGACGAGCGCAAGAGCGAGGACCTGCAGCTCAAGGGCATCGCACGCAAGCTCCAACAGGAGCTGGCCGCGATCCCGGAAGCGGTTGCGTTCCCGTTCGCGCCGCCGACGATCTCCGGTTTCGGCGCTGCCGGAGGCTTCAACATCCTGTTGCAGGACCGCAGCGGCACCTTGACAGTCGCCGATCTCGGGCAGTACACCCGCGAGTTCATCGAAGCGGGTCGAAAGCGTCCCGAGCTCGCGAACCTTTTCACGTCCTTCGATCCGACGGTGCCTCAGCTCGGTGTCGAGCTGGACCGCGAGAAGGCGCGCAAGCTCGGCGTGCCGGTCAACGAGGTATTCTCGGCGCTGGCGACCATCCTCGGCGGCTCGTACGTCAACGACTTCAACCGCTTCGGGCGCCTGTACCGCGTCTACGTGCAGGCCGAGCCCGAGTTCCGCCAGAAGGCCGAGGACATCGGTTCCTTCTACGTGCGCAGCACGACGACCAAGGAAATGATCCCGCTGTCCACGCTGCTCACGATCACGCCGGTGGCCGGCACGGAGATCACCAACCGCTTCAACCTGTTCCGCTCGGTGGAGATCAGCGGCGTTCCCGCTGCGGGCTATTCGTCGGGCCAGGCGATGGCCGCGCTCGAGTCGGTCGCAGCCGAAGTGCTGCCCCGGGAGATGGGCTACGCGTACTCGAACATGTCCTACCAGGAGAAGACGGCGCCGTCGTCGACGCCGACCTTCGTGATGGCCGTCGTCTTCGTGTTCCTGCTGCTCGCCGCGATGTACGAAAGCTGGTCGCTGCCGTTCGCCGTCCTTCTCGGAACGCCCGGCGTCGTGCTCGGCGCGATGCTCGGGGCGTGGCTGCGCGGCCTCGACAACAACGTCTACGTGCAGATCGGCCTGGTCACGCTGATCGGCCTGGCGGCGAAGAACTCGATCCTGATCGTCGAGTTCGCCAAGGCTCGCTACGAAGGCGGCGAGGACGTCGTCACGGCCGCGACCGAAGCTTCGCGGCTGCGCCTTCGGCCGATCCTGATGACGGCCTTCGCGTTCATCATGGGCTGCGTTCCGCTGGCGATCGCGAGCGGATCGGGTGCGGCCTCGCGCCAGGTGATGGGAACGGCGGTGGTCGCCGGAATGTCGGTGGCGACGCTGGTCGGCGTCCTGCTGACGCCCGCGTTTTTCGTGCTGATCGAAGGGCGAAGCGGTGCGAAGAAACATGCTGCCGCATCGGCCGCCGCTGACGCAGCGCTGCCCACCCATGCTGCGACCTCCGCACCATCGCCGGGTGCCCACCAATGATCGCAGCGCGCTCGATGCGCGTCGCCGCGGGCGTGGCGCTGCTGGCCGCGATGGCGTCCGGCTGCACTCTCGGTCCCGATTACAAACGGCCGCAGCTGGAGGTTCCGCAGGCATGGCGCGACGCGCCGGTGCCAGACGCGGAAACGATCGCCAATACGCCGTGGTGGGATCTGTTCCGCGATCCTGCGCTCGACGAGTTGATCCGCATTGCGCTTGCCGGGAACCAGGACCTTCGCATCGCCGCCGAGCGCGTGATTGAGCAGCAGGCGCGCGTCGGAGTGGTGCGCTCGGCGCTGTTTCCGCAGCTGGACCTCGGCGTGAACGCCAGCAGCTTCGAAGCCAGTCGAAAAGCGTTTCCACACCTGAGCGAGCCTGCCGACCGGCACGCCGAGTTGTACGAGATCGCCGGCGACCTCACGTGGGAGCTCGACGTGTTCGGCCGCATCCGGCGCGCAACCGAAGCCGAACGCGCCATTCTCGTGGCCACCGACGAAGGCCGGCGCGCGGTGACGATCTCGCTGGTCGCATCGGTGGCGCGCACCTACACCGAGCTTCGTGACCTCGATCTTCGGCTGGAGATCTCGCGGCGCACGCTGGACTCGCGCGCGAAGTCGGTCGACCTGACGCGCTCGCTTTTCCGGGGAGGCGTGGCCTCCGAGATGGATTTCCGCCAGGCCGAAGCCGAGTATCGCCGCGTCGAAGCCACGGTGAAACAGTTCGAGCAGCTGGTGCGCCAGAAGGAAAACGAGATTTCGGCGTTGATCGGCCGGATTCCCGGCGACATTGCCCGCGGCGGGAGCATCGCCGATGCGCCGATGTCGATGGCGGTCCCCGCGGGACTCCCGAGCGAGCTCATCGACCGCCGTCCCGATGTTCGTGCGGCCGAAGAGCAGCTTCACGCATCGACCGCCGACGTCGGCGCGGCAAAGGCGCTGCTGTTCCCGCGCTTTGCACTGACCGCCGACATCGGCACGTCCAGCACGGAGCTGAACTCGCTGTTCAGTGGCTCCGCGCAGGCATGGTCGGTGGCGGCGGGAGTGCTGCAGCCGATTTTCAATGCCGGCCGCAACCGGCGCCGAGTGGAGATCGCCGAGTCGCAGATGCGCCAGTCGCTGTACGGCTACGAGCAGTCGATGCTCGAGGCATTCCGCGAAGTCGAGGACGCGCTGATCGGCTATCAGAAGACGGGCGAGCAGCGCCTTGCGCAGCACCAGCGCGTGCAGGCCGAGAGAAGCGTCGTCGATCTTGCTACCGCGCGCTACGAGGGCGGTGTCGCCGACTATCTCGAAGTGCTCGATGCCCAGCGGTCGCTGTTTTCGGCCGAGCTCGACGAAGTCGACGCGATCGGCGAGCAGATGGTTTCCTTGATCCAGCTCTACAAGGCGCTCGGCGGCGGCTGGCCGGCCGGCGAGGAGCCGGCGAACGCTGCGGCGACGTCGCCGGCGACTGCGCACGCTCACTCTGCGCCACCGCACGCTTCTTCACCGGCCGTCCCCGCCCTGGCCCCTGCCGCCGCCGTACCGGCTTCGAGCTGAGCGGAGTCGAACTCCCCGGAGAAAGGAAAGACACATGCCAATCCACACTCGCCTGCTTCGAATTCTCGCTCTCGCCGTCGTTCTCGTCGGCCGGGCGATGCCTGCTCTCGCGCTGCCGCCCGCGGCGGAAGTGATGACGGCTCTCAATCTCTCGGCGGACGACCAGAAGCAGGTGCTTGCCGGACAGTACGTCTCTCACGATGCGAAAACGCTGAACGACCGGGACCTGTCGGTCTCGATCGCGTTCCTCGTCAAGGCATCCCCCGATTCCCTGGCCAAGCAGGTGGCTTCCGGCGACCTGATCAAGGTCGACTCGCAGGTGAAGAAGACGGGCATTTTCTCCGACGCAGGCTCGATCGCCGACCTTGCCGGCCTCACGATCGACGCCGCAGCGGCCAAGACCTTGGCTGGCGCCAGCGCGGGCAGCTCGCTCAACCTTGCCACGCCCGAGATCGCCGCGCTGTCCCAGCTGAAGGCGGGCGAGGTCGCCAGCGTGCAGGCCCAGCTGCAGAGGATGCTGCTGGCGCGCTACCAGGCCTACCGCACGTCGGGACTGGCGGGCATCGCTCCGTACGACCGCGGCGGCTCCAGGAGCGATCCCGGCGCCGACCTTAAAACCGCGGCCGAAGCGACGGCAGGGTTGAAGAAGTATCTGCCGTCGTTCTACAACTTGGTGACGCGATATCCGCAGGCGACGTCGCCCGGTGTCCAGCAGACGATGCGCTGGATCAAGTACGATATCGACGGCACCGAAACGTACGTGCTCTCGCACGCGATGGTCGTCGCCGACGGCGATGCGCGCGCGGTCGTCAACCGTCAGTACTACGTGAGCACGGGGTACAACGCCGGTCAGGCAGTTGCGGGATTTCTGCCGGTGGCCGAGGGCACGGTGGTCTTGTACAACAACCACACTTTCACTGACCAGGTCGCAGGATTCGGCGGATCCGCCAAGCGCGGTATCGGGCGGCGCATGATGGAGAGCAAGCTGCGCGCCATCTTCGACAAGCAGAAGAAGAAGGTCGAGCACTGAGCCTCGTGACGCCCATCAGGCCGACTGCGCATCGCTCGCCGTCGCGTTCCATCGCCTCGCTGCCGATGCTTCGCCGAGCGGCCGTTGCTGCAGTGTTCGTGGCGACCTGCTTCGGCGCCTCGCGCGGAGCAGCGGACGACCAGATGCCGTCGTGGAAGGACGGCGCGGCGAAAAAGGCCATCGTCTCCCTGGTCTCGCGGGTGACGACACCGGGTCCGGATTTGCTGCCGCCGCCTGCACGCATCGCGGTATTCGACAACGACGGGACGCTGTGGGCCGAGCAGCCCATGTACTTCCAGCTGATGTTCTCGATCGAAAGGATCAAGGCACTGGCGCCGGCTCACCCCGAGTGGAAGCAGCAGGAGCCGTTCGCGTCCCTGCTCCGCGGCGACGTTGCCGCGGCCTTCGCATCGACCCCGGACCCCGAGCTGAAAATCGCGATGGCGAGCCAGGCGGGGCTGACGATCCCGGAATTCGAACAAAGCGTCCGCGAGTGGTTCGCGAGCGCCCGTCATCCGACGACCGGCCGGCTGCTTTCGGAGATGGTCTACCAGCCGATGCTCGAGGTGCTGCGTTACCTCAGGGCGAACGGGTTTCGCACTTACATCGTCTCCGGCGGCGGCATCGAGTTCATGCGCGTGTTTGCCGAGCAGCTTTACGGCATCCCTCCCGAGCAGGTGGTCGGAAGCACGAACCGCCTGCAGTTCGAGATGCGCGGCGGCAAGCCGGCGATCGTCAACGCAGGCGAGATTGCGTTCACCGACGACAAGGGAGGCAAGCCCGTGGGCATCTATCTTGCGATCGGCCGCCACCCGATCCTCGCCTTCGGCAATTCCGACGGCGACCTCGCGATGCTGCAGTACACCTGCGACGGCGCGGCGCCCGAGCTTTGCGTCTACATCCATCACACCGACGCCGCGCGCGAATGGGCGTACGACCGCACGTCGAAGATCGGCCGCCTCGACAAGGGGCTGGACGAAGCGAAGACTCGCCGCTGGACCGTCGTGGACATGAAGTCCGACTGGAAGACGGTATTCGGGCCGCGGCACGACAAAGCGGACTAGCAGGCTGCGGTGTCAGTGCGCTGCCGGCGGAACTGCCGGCTCGGTCGCAGCGGCTGCCGGGCCCGCCACCGGCGCGCCCAGCGGCTGATAACCGCTGCTGCTGACCATCAGGTCCACACGCGTCCTGACGAACAGCGACACCCGTTGTCCCGAGTCCTTCGCTGCCGCTTGTTCGGCGGCCTGGATTTCCTGCGGTGTCAGCGCTTTCGGCGCCGACGCTTCGGCGCGCACGGTCCACCCTTCGTCGCGAACGATGGCGTCGACCGCGGACACGAACACGTCCGGAAGCTGCTGGAGGCTGGTCCGCACCGACTCCTCGATGCGCTCCTGGGTCTTCTCGTCTTCGCGGTCGAGGTCGCCGAAGTGCGCTTCTCCGAAGAGAATGCGGCCCTTGGTGGTCGTGTCGCTGGACTCCGTCGTGCGCGCGACCACTCGGACATCGGGTCGATCGAGTCTTTGCTGCAGCCTCTCCTCGAACTGCTGCACCGTCGCCGGCGACGGATCACGCGGGGTCTCGATCGAGAAGACCAGCACCGGCCCGGTCGCGAGCGACAGCAGCTCGACGTCCTTCAGCGAGATGTCCGGCCGGGCCGAAACCGCTTCGCGTGCAATCTGCTCCGCTTCCTGTAGCAGCAGAGTCTCGGCAGACATCGTCGGCTGGTTCTCCGTCGACGCCAGGCCGACGAATGGACTCAAGTCCCTGGAGCCCGCGGCGATGACGTCGCTGGTAACCCCGCAGCGAAGAAACAACCGCACCGGCGTCCCCAGTGCCGTGGACAGCTTGTCCTGCATCGCGGCAACGTGGTCCGGGCTCAGCACGCGCGGCGTTCGCACCGTCGTCAGCACGTCGAGTCGCCCGTCCCGGCGAACCGTGTCGATGCCGACGAGCGCCGTTCCCGGCTCGTGCGCCAGCTCCGTGCTCATCACGCCGTTGACCGTGCGGGTGGTGCGAAGATCGCGCACCATCGCCAGCAGATACCCGGTCAACAGGAACGTGACCGCGGCCAGCCCGATCGCTGCCGGAAGGAAGCGGCGTGCCAGGCCTCGCACCGAGCCGATTTCCTCGCGCGTGACGAACCCGGCGACGAGGAACAGCGCCGCGGCTACCGCCATGATCGCGAGCACGTTGGCCAGGAAAAGGATCGTCGCTCCCCACGCGGCGTCGTAGGCTCCGTAGGCCAGGCACAATCCGATCGCAGCGATCGGCGGATTGAGCGCGGTAGCGATCGCGACGCCGGGCAGCGCGGGGCTGACGCGCTCGTCGATCATCGCAAGGCCGCCGGCGAACCCGGCCAGCGCTGCCACCGCCAGGTCGATCAGCGTCGGCTTGGTCTGCGCCAGCAGCGTGGCCGACGGCTCGAACGCGAACGGAAGCAGTCCGAGCACGAAGCACAGCGCGACGCCGAGAAGCGCTCCTCCGAATTCGGCAAGGAGGGCGTTGCGCAGCAACCGCAGATCGCTGCGCATGAGCCCGAGCGAGACGCCGAAGATCGGAGTCATCAGCGGCGCGACGACGTTCGCTCCGATCAAGGTCGCATCGCTGTTGATCATCAGCGCGAAGCCGGCGATCAACTCCGAAAGGCCGAGCAGCACGTAATAAATCGGCGTCGGAAGCGATCCTTCCTGAGTCTCGACCAGTACCTCCTTGCGTCTCTCGACCGAGACGGACGTCAGATTGCGGAGCGCGTGATAGACGGCGGCGAGCCAGGAGTGGTCGCGTGCGTGTGCGCGATCGCCGCCCGAAGGACGGGAGGCACCGGAATTCTCGGAAAGCTGTTCGGTCAAGGATTCCCCGGTGGATGACGCTCACGCCTTTGCGACGCGCGTCAGTACGGATCGAAGACCGACGCGCCGGATTTTCGTTTGGAGGACGGCGCCTTGGCAGGCTGCGCGGGGGCAGGCCCGGGCTGAGGCTCGGCGGCCGGCACCGGCTCGGGCTGGCGAACTTCGACAGGCTTCGGCTCGGGAACCTCGACCGGTTGCGGCTCCGCCTCATCGACGGGCTCCGGTCGCGGCGCTTGTGCGGGCTCTGCCGCCTCGACGCCTTCGCCGCCAGTTGCCGTTGCCTGCGTGGAACCGTCGCCCTGTCCCGAGTCGGCAGCGGACGCTGCAGGACGCGCCGCGCTGCGGCCGCGAGCGACCAGGCCGCCGCTGCTGACCCATCCCTGCACGCTTCCACCGCGTGCCTCGATCAGCGAAAACGCGCCCTTCTGGTTGCGGCGAACGATCTTCTCGTTCTGCTTGAGGCGGGCAATCGTCCTCGACGACGTGCTCGCATCCGCATGAACGCTGAGCCCGTCCTGGGCGGCGTACATGACGGCGCCGCTTTTCGAATCCTGCTTCGACGACCCGCCGAGCCACGTCGGCCTGTCCTGGGCCGAACAGCCGGCGACGGCGACGGCGACGGCGACGGCGACGGCGAGCAGGCCGGCGAGCACGGGCTGGGAAACGCGCGCGCCCGTGTGGACGGTCGAGCGCGGCATGGCGCGGGGCAGTCGAAACAAAGGGGAGCGTGACCTCCGGGAGAACCGGCTATTCCACGAACGTCCCCGCAAGGTCAATTCTCGCCCGCCTGCAACATGCCGCCTGCCCGCACCGCGGCGTTTGGCGCGCTCCCGCGCGCGAATTCCCCCGCGCCGGAACGCGGGCTTCTCTGCCGGATTCGGGAAAATCCCTCCCGCCGGTGGGAATTGCGCCGCGCCGACCGCACGGATTGACGCCAGTTTCCCGCCCACGGTCGGTTGGACCCGTTCTTGCTGTGGAAGCCCTGCAGGCCGCTGCGCATGCTGCCGTAAAAGCCCGGGATCGAGTATGGGTTTTCACGGCGCTGGCACGTCGTCGTCGCGAGAGATCGCAGCGACGGGCGCAGCGGCGTCGGGCAAATTGCGAATCGTCGTGGCGCCTCGGGCGCCGAAGCGGGAGTTCGGGGATGAGAATTCTCAGCGACAGTGATCTTCGTTGCCGCCTGCGTGCTTGTCGCGAAACGGGCGAAAGCGCGTTGACACTGCGCGCCGGCTGCCTATCCACTCGTTCGGGTTGCAGCGCGATGGAGACACGTTCGTGAGCAATGGTTTCGCCGTGACGGTCGCGCGCATCGCGCTTGCCGCCGCGCTCGTGCTCGGCGCCGGCGGTGCCCGGCGCGCCGAGGCGGGATCGTACGATCCGGTCCTCGTCATCGGGCAGGCGATCTCGACGGGACAGGCGCGGCCGACGCTGCTGTCGCTGGTCGGGGCGTGGAGCTTCGACGACATTCTCCAGGTCGACTTTCCTCTCAACGTCGTCGTGAGCCAGGGCGAAGTGTTCGTGCGTTACTCCGTCGGTTCCGCGTCCGGCATCTCCGGATCTTTCGCAGGACTCTCCGACGGTTTGACGGTGCAGGAAGTGCCGAACCTCGAGGCTTCGGGCAGCGCCGATTCCTCCTCGTCGCTCGTCAAGCTCACGGCGCACCAGATGACGCTGGCGCTTCCGCCGATCTTCTTGCCCGGACCGGTCACCGTCGTGATGTACGCGAAGCTGCAGCGCGAGGGGATCCTGTTCAGCAACCGGACCCAATCGACTCCCGACGGTGGTTCCTGATGACTTCGCTGCGCACCGGAATGACGCGTGGATTGCGGACGGGTTTCGGCGCCGTCGCCGCTGCGGCTGTCCTGCTCGTCCTCGCGCCGTGCAATGCATCGGCATTGCAGGTTTTCGCGGGCGATCCCGTCGATCCGTCGACCAGCCTTGCCTATCCGGTCATGCCCGGTCTTCCGCTGCTGCTGCCGGGGCCGGACAAGACGTTCGGCACCGGCGATGACGTGGTCGACAAATCGATCACCGGCGACGTCGACATCGTCGTGCGTGCGGGGATCATCGCGCCGGGGACGCTGCCTCCGCCGGGCGGAGCGTCGGTGCTGACCACCGTCGCCGGCGGCGGCGATACGGGTCAGGGAGCCGAAGTTCCGTTCACGGTCATCCTGAGCGACGGCAGCGGCACTTACGGAAACGCGATCACCAACACCGAGCTCGACGCGCGGCCGGTGGCCGTCTACGCATTCGCCGATCTCGACGGCGACGGGTTCATCGGGCCGACGCTCGCCGACCACGCCGCCGAAGGACACATCGAAGAGCAGGAGACGACGGCGTTCGCGGGACGCCAGGTAGGCGTGTTCTCGCAGTCGCGACTGCAGGCCTCGATCGGGCTGGAGCTCGCGGCGCCTGCCAGCGTCGGCGGACTCGGTGTCGTGCTGGTTGCCGGCGCGTACACCGGCAACAACAACGCCGTGCTCGACAGCGACGGGACGCTGATCCTCACGCACTGGCCGTTCCTGCCTCCGCTGGATCCGAACAAGGTGCTCGACCTTACCAACCCGCATCCGCCGGATCCGAACTTCCCGAGCCAGCTCGAGTTCGACATCGGCGAGCAGTACCTGCCCCCGCCGGATGACGCGGCGCTGGGCAATGCCTTCAAGATCGCGCTCGACGGCAGCGACCCGACCACCGATCACGTGGTCGTCGACAGCGGTCCGGCAGTCTCTGCGGCTTTCTTCGTCGCCGCCGCCAATGCGACGTTCGGCGCCCGACACTCGACGATCGCACGCGTCGCGCCGGCGCCGTCGGGCCCCGGCCGCCAGGTCGTCATTGCTCCCGAGCGCGTCGTGCTGGCCGATGTCTCTTCGCAGCGCACGCTTCGTCTTCTTCCGGTCGACCGTTTCGGCAACGTCGCCGACCTCGCATCGTCGATGCCGGTCACGCTTCGCGCGAGCGGCGAGCTCGCGATCGTCTCGCCGGACACCAACTCCGACCCGATGACAGAAAGCCTGTCGCTCACGGATGCGCACGGCATGGACGTGACCATCGGCGCGACCGGCAACGATGGAGGCCGCATCGACGTGGTCGTCGGCGGAGTGGTCGTGGCTTCGCTGCCATTCGTCGCCGGAGCGGCGGCCGACACCGACGGTGACGGCGTGCCGGACGACGGCAGCGCAAGCGGCCTCGGTAGCGACAAGCCGTGTGACGGCGCCGGCAGCGGCTGCGACGACAACTGCCCGAACATGACGAATCCGAGCCAGCTCGACAGCGACCACAACGGCATTGGTGATTGCTGCGACGGAGTGTGTCTCGTGCATCCCGAGCTGACGGGCTGCGCGGAGTGCGCACCGGCGGTACCGCCGCCGGTCGGGTCGATCTCATCGGTCAAGCTGCGGATGCGTCGCGGCAACAGTGGGCGCCCGGATTCGCTGGCGCTCAAGGTCGCGTTCTCGCTGCTCGACGCAGCTTCCGAAGTTCCCGATTCCCTCACTGCGTCGCTTGCGCTGACCCAGGCCGGTCACGGCGGGTTCCATGCCGACGTCTCGTCGATCGCGCGCGATCCGGTGCACGATCCGGCGTTCTACGAACTGCAGGACCCCGCGGGCAGCCAGGGCGGCGTCACGCTGGTGCAGATTCGCCAGCGCACGGGCATCACGTTCCGCGGCGTCATCCGCGCGGGCGGCGCGGGCCTGGCGGACGTCGCCGGCGGCAGCGCGCATCTGGCAATGTCGATCGGGGGCGAAGCTCCTTTCGACAACGATGACGTGCTCGCAGTGGACCTCGCCTGCACCGCGAGCGCCATGGCCGTGCGCTGCTCGATGCCCTGATCGATTTGTCGATTTGGGGTCAGGCACTATTCCTCTGGTGCCTGACCCCATTACACATCGGAATGCGCGTCAGTGCGTCGATTCGGTGTGGGTCGTGGTCTCGCGGTGCATCATCGGCGTCGCGGGCACGGCTACCGGCGGACCGGTCTCGATCACCTTGCGGACGATCATCTGGCCGCCTTCGCCCGGCGCGTACTCGATCGTCACCGGCGCGTTGCGCACGGTTTCGTACGAGACGGCATTGCCGTTGCTGTCGACGAAAGTCGTTTCCTTCGTGTACTTGTACGTCACCGGTGCCGGCGCGCTTTCGGACTTGAGGATGATCGTCGAGGCGTTCGGATCGATCTCGGATACGACGCCGGAGTAAGTCGTCGTCTTGGTCGTCGTCGTCACGGTCTCGTCGGCGAAGCCCTTCGGTGTCTGTTGCACGAGAAAACCGACGGCGATGCCTGCGAGCACGACGGAAGCCAGTTTCACGGTCTTCATAACGGTCTCCTTCGCGAGCGTCTGAGTCGCTCGGCGCAGCAAAAAGGCTCGCAGACATCGGCTCTCGTGCCTACGAGCTTCTGGCGCGATGGGGATGGATTATCGACGATGGCTGTGGATTTCCCCGTACGAGGATCCCGCGAACGGGGATTCAGCGATTGCCGGGTACCTTCGCGGGCACAGACGAGTCGGAGTCGAGCCACCCGTACGACGTGAGGAAGGACCGCAGGCGACTGTCGTCCACCGAAAGCGGAGGAATCCAGTCCCCGACGAGCTCGCGATCCCACCAGCGCCCGGAATCCGGCGGCGCAAAGCGGTAGATGTACAGGCGCGCGCGCACGAATCGCGGCGGTGCATCCGGGAAGGGATTGCCGTCCATGAGCGACAGCGCCGGCGCGTCGTTGTGAAGCAGCTTCCACACGAGCCGCAGCGTCCACGGGTAGCGCTCGGGTCGCGACATCGCTGCGAACCACATCTGCCAGTCCAGGCGGTAGTGGTACGGCGAGATCAGGCAGGGGCGGCGAGCGGGGTCGCACGGAGCGCACGGAAACTGGTACTCGCGCCACGTCGCGTGCTCGTCGGCGACTGCATCGCTGGTGCCTTCGAATACGATCTCGCGCCGCTCCCGCCCGATGCTGCCGAATGCGCCATACGTGTTCACGAGGTCGTACGCCTCGAACGACGTGTTCATGACCTGCGAGCCCGAAAGCAGGTTCGCGACGACCGGGATCGACAGCAGCGAGATCGTGACCAGCAGCACGGCCAGCAGGATCGCGCGAAGATCGATGCTCCAGCGCCGGGACGCCGCATGCTGCGCCGCGGCCTGCTCGGCGGCCGTGGCTGCGCGCGCAAGGCGCGCCGGCAGGATCCCCGCAAGGAACGCGTCGTCGAAACACGCCAGTGCCGGCACGATCGTCAGCCAGTTGAGGAACGACAAGTTGCCGCTGCTGATCAGGACCACCTGGAACGCGACGAAGAACATCCCGGCGATCCGCGTCGTGCGTCGCCCCGTCAGCATCAGCCACGGCATGCCGACTTCGGTTGCGTGATTGAGCGCCACGCCGGCCATCGAGAACCAGTGCGGCGCGAAATGAAGAGTGCGCGACAGCGGATTCGGGTTGGGCTGCGTTTCGTAGTGATACTCGAGACACGTGAGATCACGCCAGCACGAATCGCCGCGCAGCTTGATCAGCCCGGCTCCGAGCATGATGCGGAAGATCAGCCAGCGCATCAGGCCGATCACGACCGGAGGCGGACGCCTGGCGGGAAACGGACGGATCGACGACACCGGCGCGAGGAAGATCGCAAGGAAACCGGTCTCCAGCAGCTGGATTTCCCAGCCATAGCCGTACCAGTCCTGGCCGACGTGCACGAAGGACATGTACAGCGCCCACAGCAGGGCCATCACGACGGCGTTGGTGACGCCGAGAAGCACGAGCAGCGAAAGAAATGCGCCGCACCACGCTGTCGCCATGAGCACGACGTCGGAGCTGCCGAGCCAGAACACGCTCGGCAGCCGCCAGAACGCGGCCGATTCCGAGCCGAGATGCGCGACGACGCGCGACGTGAAGTCTGCAATCGGCAGCAGCCCGCGCGAGCCGAGGAGCGGCATGCCCTGGCGCAGGAAGATCACGAACGCCGTCAGGTAGACGAGGCCGAGCAGCCTGAGCATCAGGAAACGCGAGAGGTGGTAGCTGCGCGTGCCGTCACCGGCTACCGGATCGAGGCCGGCGGCATGCCTCCACCACGGAGACCAGGAGCCGGGTTCACGGCGCGGCGTAGCCGCTGCTGCCGAGGGCGCTGCCGTCATCGCTGCGTCGAGTCTGGCACAGGTGCGAAAGGCAGTCAGAAGCGCGTCTGGACGAGCGGTCCATTTGAGCGTTTCGGCGATTTTCCGGTTTCTGGGAGGACGCCGCCGCACCGTCTCCGTTCCTGCGAATTTCGACGCGTTTTTGCAGGGGATTCCGAGGGCACGGTGTTTGCAACCCCCCGGATGCAGGTAATGCGATGCGAGACCGGCATCCGACCGAGGCGCGCACGGCTGCAGGCGAGTCCTGCGAAAAGCGCGCGAGCAGGCTGCGGAAAACCCCTTCCCGGCGGTACGGGGTTTTTCCGCAACCTGCTGGAACGCTCGCTGCGGGCCTGCTGTTTCTCGCAAGCATGCTCGTCGCGCGTCCGGTAGCGGGCTCCTCGCTGGTGGTCCCGGCATCGGGTGCGCCCGACGTTGCATGCGCCGGTTCGACGGTCGCTGAACCGCTTTCGCCGCTCGAAGCCCAATTCGCCAATCCCGCCGGCCTCGCCGGCTTCGGCGAGACTGCCGCCGGAAGCGGGCTCGGCCTCGCGTACGGGCGCGGCGTCGTCTCTGCGCAGACCGGCGCGGGACAATACCACGCCGACAACTCCGTCATCGTTCCGTTCCTCGACGGGTTCGCCGTCCTGCCGTGGGGACGATGGACCTTCGGCGTCAGCGTGATGGGAACGTCGGGAGCGCGCTTCGACTACGGCCCGCGCCCGGCGGTCGGCATCGACAAGGGTTTTTTCTCCGAGTCGTCGATCTTCGCAGTGCCGATCGGCGCCGCGTACCGGCTGAGCGACACGCTGTGGCTGGGCGCAGAGATCAGCCCCCTTTACGGATCGACGCATCTTCGCTTCGACGAAACGGTAGCCGAGGCGCCGGCCGCGCCGACGTACTTCCGCTACACGGTTTCCGGTCTCGGTGTCCAGGGCATGGTGGGGATTACGTGGAGACCGGTCGAGTCCTGGTCGTTCGGACTCAGCGTCAAGCCGCCGGGCCGCATCTGGACGGACGGCAACACGGAGTTCCAGGGCGAAAAACAGAACGTCGACCTCGACCTCGAATGGCCGATGGCCGTTTCCGTCGGCGTCAAGGACCGCATCACGCCGCGCTGGGCGCTCACTTACGGCGCCAGCTTCGTGCAGACCAGCGTGCTGGCAACGTCCTACATGCGTTACGAGAAGACGCCGTCTGCAAACTCGCCGTTCCTTCCGGACGCGCGTGACGAATGGCACCACGCGCTCGGCATCGACTATGCGTGGTCCGATGCCGTCAAGGTGTTCGGCGGCTTGTCGTGGGCGAATGGAATCGTCGGAAACCGCGGTGTCACACCGCTCAGCTACGATTCCCAGAACGACGTGCGCCTGTCGATCGGCGCGCGCCGCAAGACCGAGCGGTGGGTGATCGACGGCTCTTTTGCGTACATCTTTGCCGAGTCGCACCACGTGACGGCCGACCAGGCGCTGATGATGCCGGGAGGCTACAACTCCAAACCGGCCTACCTGCTGTCGATCCTGCTGACGCGTAAATTCTGAAGGCGCGTGCATTGCGCGCGGCAGCGAGCGGCGAGAATTGCGCACGGCGTCGCATGCCTGTGCGGCTATTTCGGCGGCAGCAGGACCGCGCTTCCGCGAATGCCGTCGCCTTTGAGCATCTGCAGGGCTTCGTTGGCCTGCTCCAGAGGGAACGTCACCGTCGAAGCGTGAATGCCTGCTGCTGCGGCTTCGCGAAACAGCCCTTCCCCGTCGGCGCGCGTGTTCGCTTCGACCGAACGAAGGATCTTCTCGTGAAACACGCACTCCTCGTAGGGGAGCGGCGGAATCGGCGTCATGTAGATTCCCGCCAGCGCGCAGGTGCCGCCTTTCTTGAGCGCTTTCAGCGCTGCCGGGACGATGTCGCCGGACGGCGCGAACACGATCGCGCTATCGACGTGGTGCGGCGGCGCTTCGACGGCCTCGCCGACCCACTCGGCGCCGAGACTTCGCGCAAGCTCGCGGTGCCCGGCGCCGCGGGTCGCCACCAGCACGCGCTGGCCGCGGCGACGCGCGATCTGCAGCACGATGTGGGCCGAGGATCCGAAACCGCACAGCAGCAGGCTTCCGCCGCTTGGCACCGACGCGAGGGTCAGCGCGCGGTAGCCGATGATTCCCGCGCACAGCAGCGGCGCGGCCTCGACGTCGCCGATGGCATCGGGAATGGCGTACGCAAACGTTTCGGGAACCACGGCCAGCTCGGCATATCCGCCGTCGTCGTGGTACCCGGTATAGCGCGAGGCCGCACAAAGGTTCTCGCGCCCGCTGCGGCAGAATTCGCAGGCCCCGCAGGTGTGACGCAGCCATGCGATGCCGACGCGGTCCCCGACGTGGAAGCGGCTGCAGCCTTCTCCGATCGTCTCGACTGTTCCGACCACCTGGTGCCCGGGAACGAGCGGGAGCTTCTGCGGAGCCAACTCCGCTTCGATGACGTGCAAGTCGGTGCGGCAGACGCCGCAGGCGCTGACGCGTACGAGGATCTCTCCCGCGCGCGGCTGCGGCGACGCAATCTCGACGAGCCGGAGCGGGCGCGCCGAGAGGTCGGCATTCGTCTCGAGCTGCATCGCGAGCATTTTCACTTCCCTTTCGCCGTCCCGCCTGTTCATTTCCCAGTTGCTGGCGCGCCGGTTCACTTCCCAGTCGCCGGCGCTCCGGCCTGTCCGGCGCGACGCGACGACGCGACGATGGCGGCGTAGATCCACGCGTACGATGCGGAAGCCACATACGGAATGGAAATCGTCGCCCAGATGCGCGGGGTGCCGGCGAGCCAGTGCGCGGCGAGCAGGATCGCGAGCACGAGAAGGCTGCAGGCCGCCGGCGGCACGATGTAAGCCGCGATTCCCTGCATGCGCTGCGACATCCATTCGAGCGAGCGCTTGAGCGTGAACGTGAACAGCGCCGACGCGCAGGCCTGAACCGCTGCGGCCTTCATCGCAGCCGCAGTCCCGGCTGCGTGGTTCGTGAAGAACGCCCACGATCCCATGATGACGACGGCAGATCCGACGTGGACCGGTGTCTTGCGGGCGATCTCGCTGACGGTCATCGGCGCACTCCATGCCGACCATGCCATGAATCGGCGTGCGAGTTCACACGTGGCCAGGAAGGGCTGCGCGGCCGAGACGCGCGCGCGCAGGAGCGGGCAGCGCCGGACCCGCGCATTCCCGGGTGGCCGCCGAGACGTACGCGTGGTTTCCGCGCGTACCCTTGACGTGCGGACGCCGCTCCTCTAGGCAACCGGTCCGGGTGCGCCGGAGCGCGCGTCCGCGGGAGAGTTGCCATGACGTCTACTACTCTGGTTCTTCAGGTCGTCGTGACCGCGATCCTCTCGATCGCATCGTTGGCGGCTGCTTCGCCGACACCTGCCGAAAAGTGCGTGGCATCCAAGGCCAAGGCCGCGGGCGCAGCGGTGTCGGCACGGTCGAAATGCGAGCAGAAAGCCATTTCAGGCGCGACGACCACCAGCCAGGACTGCGTCGACGGCGCCGACGCGAAGCTCTCCAGTGCCTACACGAAGGCGGACAACGCCGGCGGCTGCACGACGACGGGCGACGAAGGATCGACGCAGACGGCGGTAGATGCGTGCATCTCGAACTTCGACTCGGCGATCAGTGGAGATGCCAAATGTGCGGCGGCCAAGATGAAAGCGGTCGGGAAGAAGGCGTACGCGAAAGCGAAATGCTGGCAGAAGGGCCTGACGTCGGGATCCAATGCGGATTCCGGATGCCTCGCGACCGCCGAGACGAAATTTCACGATGCCGTCACTTCTGCCGACGCCGCCGGCACCTGCACCGACACCGAGGCCAATCTCGAGGCCCTCGTCGACAGCTGCATCCCGACGATCATCCCCGACGCCGCTCCGCCTACCTGCACGCTTGACGACAACACGACGCTGACCGCGGATGTCAATCCTGCCGGCTGCGCGGTGCGCGACCGCGACACCAGCGCCTGCCAGTCTGCGCGCCAGAGCCAGGGGCTTGACGGTTACTGGCTCAAGTTCTCGTGCCGGGTTTCGCTGACGCTGTCCGCAGGAGTCGTGACGGCGCACACGGACGGGCAGCCGGACTACGTCAGCAACTATTTCGCGACGTCGGATCCGTGCCACGAGACGTACACGGGCGCGATCCAGAACCCGAACCTGATCGCCGCGCAGAGCTTCACGGTCGGATTTCCGGTTACGCCCAGCGGCTCTGCCACGTCGATGCAGATGCACGCCGTCGTCGGGCTGGCGCTCAACGGCGTGCCGATCTTCGGCAACTTTGCGGCACCGGGCGACGACATTTTCCAGGAGGCGCAGACGTTCGACCGCTGCGGTGCCCATCCGCAGATGAGCGGCATCTACCATTACCACTGCGAGCCGTACGCGATCTCGTACGACGACTCGAACTTCATCGGCGTGATGCGTGACGGGTATCCGGTGTACGGGCGCCGCGACCCGGACAACTCGCTGCCGACGCTGGACGCGCAGGGAGGTCACACCGGCGTCACGGTCGACAGCCCGTCGACGCCCGTCTACCACTACCACGTCAACGAGCAGGTCGATCCTGCGAATTCCTCCGACCATCAGTGGTTCCTGACGACGGGAACCTGGCATGCATCACCGGGCACATGCACCGGAGGATGCTGAGGATCACGCATGGCAGACATTCGAACCTCGAACGCCGACTACCCGGACGACGGACAGACATTCGAAGGATTCGTCGCGTGGGACGCAGCCGCCGGCAGGAAATCCCCGGCGGTGATGATCGCATCCGACTGGACCGGGCTCCTCGAGCCGACGCGAAATCGCGCCGAGCAGATGGCGGCGCGCGGCTACGTCGGATTCGGGCTCGACGTCTACGGCAAGGGGAAGCGCGGCCAGCAGGGAGCCGACAATTCGGCGCTCATCAATCCTCTGCTCGCTGACCGTGCGCGGCTTCGCCGCCGCCTGCTGGCTGGAGTGGCTGCATGCGCTGCCCATCCGGCAGTGGACGCGCAGCGCCTGGCCGTGATCGGTTTCTGCTTCGGAGGACTGTGTGCGCTCGACCTTGCAAGGGCCAACGCACCGGGTCTGATCGGCGCCGTCAGCTTTCACGGCATTTATGCCCCGCCGGGTCTCGGCCAGCAGGAGCCGATTCGCGCCAAGGTGCTCGTCTGCCATGGCTGGGACGATCCGTTCACACCCGTCCCTGCGACGGTGGGCCTGGCGGCGGAGCTCACCGAAGCCCGCGCCGACTGGCAGCTCCATGCCTACGGGCGCACCGTTCACGCATTCACGACGGCGGGAGCGAACAACCCGGCAATGGGCGCGGTCTACGACGCGAACGCCGACCGGCGCTCGTTTGCCGCGCTCGAATACTTCCTCGACGAAATCTTCCGGGCCTGAACGGCGCCGGACAGGATGGGCGCCTCCGATGGCCCCTTGCCGCAAGGACAGCGCAGGGAGTAGGCTGAATGCCGCGCGTGTGCCAGGCAATCGGTGCAGCGCTCATGCCCGGGGAGGGGACCAGCCTTGATCAGACGGAACTTCGTTTTTGTCGCGTTCGCAGTGCTGTTCTCGATGACCGCCGTGGCGGCGCCGGCTTCCCCACCAGATCACGTCGTCATCGCGATCATGGAGAACCATTCGTACTCCTCGATCATCGGATCTTCGGACGCGCCGTACATCAATTCGCTGGTAGCCGGATCGGCGGTGATGACTTCTTCGCACGCGATCACGCATCCGAGCGAGCCGAACTACCTGTGGCTGTTCTCCGGCTCGAACCAGGGCGTCACCAGCGATACCTGTTCCGTCGGGCCGTTCGCGACCGACAACCTCGGCAGCCTGCTCATTGGCGCGAGCTTCACGTTCACGGGCTACTCGGAGGATCTGCCGTCGGCAGGAAACACGATGTGCACTTCGGGTGAGTATGCCCGCAAGCACAATCCGTGGTCCTTCTTCTCGAACCTGGCCCCGACGACGAATCAGCCGTTCAGCGCGTTCCCCGCCGATTTCACGACGCTTCCCACCGTGTCGTTCGTCGTGCCGAACCTCATCGACGACATGCACGACGGCACGATCGCCGAAGGCGATGCCTGGCTGCAGACGAACGTCGATCCGTACGTGCAGTGGGCGAAGACCCACAACAGCCTGTTCGTGCTCACGTGGGACGAGGACGACGGAAGCCAGAGCAACCAGATCCTGACGCTGTTCGCCGGAGAGCCGGTGACGCCGGGCTCCTACGCGCAGAGCATCAATCACCTGAGCGTGCTCAGAACGATCGAAGACCTGTACGGCCTGGACTACGCCGGCTCGAGCGGCAGCGCGACGCCGATTCCCGGGATATTCACCGATTGCGGCAACGGCACGGTCGAAGGACCCGAAGAGTGCGACAGCAGCACGGTCGGCTGCAATCCCGGGCAGGCCTGCCAGAGCTGTCTCTGCGTCGAGCCGCAGATCTGCTCGAGCGGCAAGACGTTGTTCAACTCGTCGATCTCGCTTGCGGCCAACCCCTTCGCATTCCACCTCGCAGCCCGCGCGAACCTTCCGGCGCCGCTTTCGGGAGTCGATCCGCCGACTCTCGGCCTGCGCGTGCGCATCGACAGCCCCGACGGCAACGGTTTCGATGTCACGCTGCCCGGCGGCGCCGCGTGGACCACGAAGGGTACGCGCTGGACCTACAGCGATCCGGACGGGAACGTCGGCGGCATCACGAAAGCCATCGTCACGGACGAGTCGGCAAAGACGGACGGCCAGGTCAAGGTTGTCATCAAGGGCAAGGGCGGATCCATCGTCATCCCCGCATTGAGCGAGCTGCGCGCTACGGTCGTGTTCGGCTCGGGCAACAACTGCGCAGTCGTCGACGCCGGCAGCGCAACGATTTCGTGCAGCGGAGACACGAGCAAGACACACTGCCGCTGACGCGCGTTCAGTTCGCGGGAAAGACGCGGCGCCCGCCGACCCAGGTCTCGACGACGTGAAGGTTGTCGAGGTCGACGTCCGGAGCCAGCGGGGACCGGTCGAGGATCACGAGATCGGCCAGCTTGCCGGCTTCGAGGGAGCCGACGCGGTTTTCGAGGAACATCTCGTGCGCAGCATTGATGGTCAGGGCGCGCAGTGCGCTTGCGACGCCGATCCTCTGCTCCGGTCCCAGCACCGCTCCTGAAGCCGTACGCCGCGTGACCGCGGCGGCGAGCATCCTCAGCGGCTCCATCGGCACCACCGGCGTGTCGGCGTGCAGCGTGAACGGCAGTCCGCGCGCTTCGGCGCTTTTCAACGGACTGATCCGTGCGGCACGCTCCGGGCCGAGAAAGCGGTCGCGATGCCGGTCGCCCCAGTACCAGGTGTGAAGCTCGAAGAAGCTCGGAATCACGCCGAGCGCCTTCATGCGGTCGAGCTGGTCCTCGCGGGCCATCTGCGCGTGCACGATGACGTGCCGCGCATCGTCGCGCGGAAATGCTTTCTGCGCAGCTTCGATGGCATCGAGGATGTCGTCGATCTCCGCATCGCCGTTGCCATGGATCGCGACCTGCCCGCCGGCGGCGTGGATGTGCGCGACCAGCTCGAACAGCCGTTCGCGCGGGATGCGCGGGAATCCGCGCAGCGACGCGTCCTTCGCATCGCTCGACGGAACGGACGGCGCCGACGACGGCGCCTGGGCTGCACCGGATGTGGCCGGCCCGCGAAAATACGGCTCGCTGAGGTACGCCGTGTACGCCTGGATCGATCCGTCGGCGATGAATTTCGCGGCGCCGATGCGAACCCAGTCCGGATCGGTGGTGCCGGGGCGCCACGTCTTGTCCGCGATCGCCAATGCCGTGTCGCCTTCGGGCCAGATCACCAATCGAAGGGGCAGCAGGCCGGCGCGCGACAGCAGGATGAGGCCGCTTACCTGGTCTTTCGTCGCAGCGCCGTCCTGGGCGGTGGTGACGCCGGCAGCAAGATAAGTGGCGGCGGCGCGGCGCGTGGCAAGCACGGCATCGAGAGTCGACGGGACCATCGTCGCCGTGAGCAGGGGCCGCATCGCTTCTTCTTCGAGCAGGCCGGTCAGGTGCCCGTGCTCGTCGCGCACGAGATGTCCCCCTTGCGGATCCGGCGACGCATCGCCCAGGCCGAGCGCCGCCAACCCCGCGGAGTTGACGACCGCGACGTGCATCGAGATGTGAAACACCGCCACGGGCTCATCGCGCGACACGCGATCGAGATCGTCGCGCGTCGGATGCCGCAAGTCGGTGAGCGCGGTGTCGTCGTAGCCCCAGCCGACGATCCACGGACCGCGGCGGCTGCTCGCGCTGCCGCGCGCCATCGTTTGCACGAGCTCGTCGATGGTCGTGACGTTTGCGAGCGGCGGGCTTCCGACGTGCACGAGCGTGTCGAAAAGGCCGCAGGCGGGGAAGTGGCTGTGCGCATCGACGAAGCCGGGCAGCAGGGCACGGCCGTGGAGATCGACGACCGTTGCGTCGTGCTCGCGGGCCCAGGCCTGCAGATCGCTGCGCGAGCCGGTCGCCGCGATGGTCCCGTGATCGATCGCGATCGCCTCGACGACGCGATCTGCTGAATCCATCGTCAGGATGGGACCTCCGACGAAGAGAACCGGCGGGGCAGGACGCGCGCGAAGCGCCAGGACTGCGGCCGCTGCGGCAGCGAGCACCGCGGCGGCGGCGACCGATCGTCTCATTGCGGCAGCATGCTCATCGGTCTTCGCAGAGACCAGCGGCGCGCGGCAACCGCGGTCGTCGAATGGAGAAAGCGACGCAACGGTGCTTGAATCGGTGCTGCATTTCGCGCGATTCTTGCCGGGGTTGCCAGGCCTGTCAGCTGAACGGGAAGGAACGTACCAGTGGCCGTATGTTCCGGCCCTGCAATGACGTCGCGGCCAGCGCCTCAGACCATGGAACGATGATGCCGAGGGGGACCAGCATGCAACGACGAGTCGCCGGTGGCGGCAAGGACCGGATTCGAGGCACGCCTTTGGCGTGGCTTGCGCCCCGGTGCCTGGTCGTGTGCGTGTCTTGCCTGCTGCCGGTCGCCGCCGGCGCGGCCGCTCCTTCGTTCGACGCGAGAAACGCTGCGGCACCGCACGCTGCTCGCCAGCTGTCTGCGTCGCAGCAGGACCTGATCCGGCCGGGCAGCCGGGTGAGCTTCGACGACCGGTTCGGCATCCCGGATTTCGTCTGGACCTCGGCATCCCCGCCTGCCGAAAGTGCCGCTCGCCGAGCGAGGGCACGCAGTCCCGAACGCGAAGCACGAAGCCACCTGCGCAAGCTTGCTTCGCTCTACGGCCTCGATGAGGCCGACGTGCTCGCGGCCCGCGTAAGCCAGGTTCACGATACCGGCGACGGCGGAGTGATCGTCAAATTCCGCGAACAGGTCGACGGTGTCGACGTGTTCCAGGAAGAAGCTTCGGTGCTGATGGATCGCAACCTCGAGCGCGTTGCCGTCTCGGGTTTCCTCGGCGGAACAAGGTCCCATGCGCCGAGCAGTATCGCTTCGGGCTTCGCGCTTTCGGCCGCCGACGCGATCGCCATCGCGATTGCCGACCGCACCGGTGACTCGTCGGTAACGGCGTCCGATCTGGTCGCCCAGCCGGGAACAGGCGGTTCGTATTTGCCGTATTCCGTCCCTCCCGGGTCGCGCCTTGCTGCCGTCCTGCCGCATCCGGCGCGGGCAAAACCGGTCTATTTCCACGTCGACGACAGCTACCGGCCTGCGTGGTACGTCGAAGTTTCCGCCGACGTTCGCGGTTCCAACGGCCAGGTCGACAACGCGACGGTGGCGACCGTCGTCGCTGCCGACGACGGCGAGCTGCTGCTGCGCACGAGCCTTTCCCGCAGCGATTCGTTCTCGTACCGCGCCTGGGCGGACACGAGTGGAGAGCACGGCCCGCTCGACGGCCCGTACACCGACGGCACTCCGCATCCGACCGGCACGCCGTTCACGTATACGCCGTCGTTCACGGCGCCGTCGCTGGTATCGCTGGCCCACGGCCCGATCTCGACGAACGACGCGTGGCTGGCGCCCGGATCGACCGTCACCAAGGGCAACAACGTCGATGCCTACACCGATGCATCGGCGCCCGACGGGTTTTCCGCAGGCGACTTTCGCGCCGACGTAACGTCGCCCGGCAGCTTCGACTACACGTACGACACAGCGCAGGACCCCGAGGCGACGAGCAACCAGACCAGCGCCGCGATCGTCGAGGCGTTCTACGTCGCGAACTTCGAGCACGACCTGTACTACGACCGCGGCTTCGACGAAGCGGCAGGCAACGGGCAGCAGGACAACTTCGGCCGCGGAGGGCTCGGGGGAGATCCGATGCTCGTCGAGGCGCAGGATTACTCCGGCCGCGACAACGCCGACATGAACACGCCCGGCGACGGCTTTTCGCCGCGCATGCAGCTCTACCTGTGGGACGGGCCGAGGACCGACAGCGTCGCCGTCGATTCCCAGCCGTCCCCCCACGTGCTGCCGTCGTCGCTGAGCCCGCTCGGCAGTGCCGACTTCGGGGACAACAACACCAGCGTCACTGCCGACGTCGTGCTCGTCGACGACGGAGTCTCGTCGAACAGCGACGGCTGCGACACGCCGTTTGCCAACGCCGAAAGCGTCGCCGGCAAGATCGCGCTGATCGACCGCGGGCTCTGCCTGTTCATCGACAAGGTACAGAACGCGCTCGCTGCCGGAGCTGTCGGCGTGTTGATCGCGAACAACACCGGCGGAGGCACCGTGTCCGGCATGTCGGGGCCGTGCAACGGGCCGTGCTCGATCCCGGTGCTGATGATCACGCAGAACCAGGGCGCGCAGACGAAGCAGGCGCTCGCAGCCGGCACGGTTGGTGTGACGATGTCGCTCCAGTCGGGCGTCGATCGCGACGGAGCGCTCGACAACCAGATCGTCGCCCACGAATGGGCGCACTTCCTGTCGGGGCGCCTGGTCGGCGACGGTTCGGGGCTTTCGAGCAACCAGTCGGGAGGTCTCGGCGAAGGCTGGTCCGACTTCAACGCGATGCTGATGACGGTTCGCGACGGCGACAACTGGGCCGGCGCCTATCCGATGAGCGCATACGCGAGCGCCGGCCTCGTCGGCGACTCGGCCTATTTCGGGCTCAGACGCTTCCCGTATTCGACGGACCTGACGAAGAACCCGCTGACGTTCCACGACATCCAGGACGGAGTCGCGATCAGCGGCGCTCCTTGCAGTTTCGACTGCGACGGCGCCAACAATTCGGAAGTCCACGATACCGGCGAAGTGTGGACGACGATGCTGTGGGAATGCTACGCCGCGCTTCTCGGAGACACGCTCGGCGCGACGCCGAGGCTCACGTTCGACGAGGCGCGAACGCGGATGCTCGGCTACCTCGTCGCATCGCTGAAGATGACTCCGCTCAACCCCACGTTCACCGAAGCCCGCGACGCCGTGCTCGCCTCTGCCGATGCCAGCGACCTCGCGGACGAAGAGTTGTTCTGCAACGCTTTCGCCAAGCGCGGCATCGGGCAGGGCGCCGTTTCGCCGGCGCGGTTCTCGTCGACGAACGACGGCGTCGTCGAAAGCTTTACCTGCGTCCCGCCCGCCGTCTGTCCTTCGAGCCCTCGCGGCGACTGCCAGATCTCTCCTCGCGGCCAGGTCAAAATGCAGGGCAGCACCCTGGATCCTTCGCGCCAGTCGTTCTCGTGGAAATGGACCAACGGCAGCACCGATCTTTCCGATTTCGGCGCCGCCGCCACCGGCGGAACGAACTATCGTCTCTGCGTCTACGACGATGACTCGCTCGTGATGAACGTCGCGCTTCCCGGCGGCGGAAGCTGCAACGGCAGGCCGTGCTGGAGCTCCGGCTCGAGCGGGCTGCGCTACAAATTCTCCGGCGGCAATCCCGGCGGCCTGACGCAGGTGACGATGAAACCCGGCAGCGGCAGGGCCCAGGTGCAGGTCAAGGGAAAGGGCGAGGGGCTGGCGCTTCCGTTCCCGATTTCGGACACGAGCGCAGTCGCGGTGCAGCTCGTCGAGGATGCCAACTCGGGTGGAAACTGCTGGTCGACGCAGTTTGCGAGCCCGGCCGTCACGCTCGACCCCACGACGCTAAAATACCAGGACAAGATCCCGTAGAATGGCACCGGCGGACGACGCGGGTGCGACGTTTCTTTCTCGTCCTTCTGCTGGTCGCGAACCTCGTGCTCGGCGTCGCGCGCTGGGTGCAGGCTCCCCGTCTCAATGGTGAGGACCTGTGGGACCTTCGCTGCCTGGTGACGGAAACCGACCGCTGCCGCGTTACGCCGCAATCCACCGAAGATCTCGCCGCCGCGTGCCCGAATCTTCCGCCGTTCCTGCCGCTGGCTTTTCCGCTGGCACGATCCCTCGCACGCGTTCCGTGGCCGGTCATCGACATCGCGTGGTATGCGGGAGTGGGACTGCTGCTGCTGCTGGCGTTCTCGCGCGAGGCGACGCTTTGGGCACGAGACCGGCGCGTGACGCCGGCCGGCAGCGAGCTCCACGGATTCGCGCTCGTCGCAGCCTCCCTCGTGATGTTCAAGGGAACCTCTCTCGGATATTTCGCCGGACAACCGTCGGTGGCTTGCGGCCTTCTGCTGTACGCGTTCGCCGCGATGGATCCCGATCTTGCACTCAGCGATCCGGCCGCGCCGGAGCCTTCAGAAAGACGCATTGCTGAGTACGCGGTCGCGGTCCTCTGCCTCGCGCTCGGCGCGATCAAGCCGAACGCGGCGCCAGCGTTTTTCGTTTTTCTGCTGCTGCGCCGTCGCTGGGCGATGCTGGCAACGGCATGCGCAATGGTGGTCGCTCTCAATCTTCCGGCGAGCCTCGAGTGGCCGGGGCCGGCCAGCGCCGTTGGACTCCTGCTTCGTGCGCCCGCGCAGATCGGGTCCTGGGAGAATAACCTTGCGAGCCACCTCGGCGGCAGCGGTCGCGTCGATCTCGAGCCTCTGCTCGCGACGCTCGGGCTGACCCCGCTTGCGGGCGAGATCGCTCTTCTCGCCATTGCTGCGGGCGGACTCGTGTTCCTCTGGCGCGCGGCAGGTCGAGTGTCGGCGCGCCGCCTCCTCGTTGCGACGACAGCGCTGTTTCTCGCGCTGATCTACCACCGCGACTACGATGTCATTCTCCTGCTCCTGCTGGTGCTGCCCCTGCTTCGCGAAGACGAGCGTCGCGGCGGCTGGATTCCGCTGCTGATCGCAGTCCCGCTGGTGCTGCCGCTGCAGGCTCTCCACGAGCTGGGTTCTCGTGCACTGCCTTCGCTGGATGCCGTGTGGAACCTCGTCGGCTGCTCGACGCCGCTGGCCCTCGTCGCGCTTACCGTCTGGGTGCTCGGCAAGGAGCCGCCTGCCGTAGCATCGAAGCCGCCCGCGGCGCACTGATCCTGCATCACGCAGCTTGCCGCGCGAGCCGATCCGGGACAGGTACCGTCGCATGCTCGAGCCGCCTTCTCACCGGCTGACGGTCGCCCCGGGCGCACCGCGGCGTGCGTCGTGAGAAGGCTGCTCTCCGCGCTGTTCGCGGTCTTCGCATTGCTCGTCGTGGCTACCGTTGCCGCGCCGTTGCTGGTCCCGCTCGAGACCTGGAAAGCGCAGATCGTCCAGAGGACGAAGGCTGCCACCGGCCGCGATCTTCGCATCGACGGCGCAATCCGGCTCGCGTTCCTGCCGCGCCTTCGACTGGAGCTGGACAAAGTCGGACTTTCCGGCGCACCGGGAGCCCGCAACGGGGAGTTGCTGCGCCTGGACCGGCTCCAACTGGTGATCGGCGTCCTGCCGCTGCTGTCGGGGAGGCTCGATGTCGAGAGCATCGAACTCGAACGTCCGCTGATCTCTCTCGAAATCGACGACAAGGGCCGCACCAACTGGGATCTCTCCACTGCAGGGCACGCGACGACTGACTCGGCAGGAGCCAGCGAGGACACCGACTGGCTGAGCAGCTTCGACGTTGCGCGCCTGAAGATCGACGATGGTGCGGTATCCTGCACCGATCGCAGGGACGGCAGTTCGTGGCAGGCGACGGGCGTTGACCTTGCGCTGTCGCTCAAGTCGTTCGACGCTCCGCTGGACGTCGACGGAAGCGTCGTATGGCAGGCGAAGAAAATCAGCGTGGACGCCGCGGTTGCGAGCCCCCGCAACCTTTTCGACGGCGGCCGCAGCGGCGTGCGCGCTCGAATCAAGGGAGAGCCCCTCGACTTTCGATTCGACGGCGACGTGGTCAGCGGCCAGGGGATGAAGGCGATGCAGGCCTCCGGCAGCATCGATCTTGGCGCAGCGTCGCTACGGGACGCGGCGGCCTGGCTCGGGTACCCGATGCACAACGACTCGCATGCATTCGGCCCGCTGCGCATTCGCGGCACCCTCGACGAACGCGGTAGCATCGTCGAGCTCGCCGACGCGCACATCGATCTCGATGCGCTTTCCGCGTCCGGCTCCGTTCGCATCGACGTCGGCGGCACGCGGCCCAGATTCGAAGGAAAGCTCGACGCCCGCCCGCTCGACCTCAATCCGTATCTTCCGGCCGAAGCCGTCATGGCCAACGACTCGCCGGACGCTTCGACCGGCTGGAGCGACGCGCCGCTGGACTTTTCGGCGCTGGGGGCGGTGGACGCCGATCTCGACCTGCTTTTCGGCGACCTGCGACTGCGCAAGACGCATATCGACGACGGCAGCGGCCGGGTCCACTGGAAGGACGCAAGGCTGACCGCTTCGCTCGCGAACCTTGCTCTTTACGGCGGCGGCGGAAGCGGCACCGTAATTCTCGACGGCGTCCGCCCGTCGCAGCCCAGTATGGACGTGGCGCTGGATCTGAAGGAAGTGCAGTCGGCGCCGCTGCTGTCGGACATTGCCGCATTCGATGCGATCTCTGGGACCGGATCGGTCGCGCTGCATGTGTCGACCCGCGGGGCGTCGCAGCGCGAGATGATCCAGTCGCTGGCCGGCAGCGGCGAACTGCACCTGCGCGACGGTGCGATCCGCGGGATCAACATGGCTGGGGTGGTGCGTCGCACGACCGATGCGCTGACCGGCCACAGGGACCGTGACAGCACGGCGTTCTCGCGTCTGGACGGCACGGTGCAGTCGGTGCGCGGAGTGATCCGCAACGACGACATGCTGCTCGACTCCCCGCAGGTGAAGATCGCCGGCTCGGGAAGCATCGACCTGCCGCGTCACGCAATCGACTATCGCATTTCGCCGAAATGGGTGGCGCCGCTGGTCGGCGAGATCGGCTTCGGATCTCCGGGTCTTGCGGTGCCGGTTTTCATTCGAGGACCTTTCGACGACGTGCGCTTCGAGCCGGACCTCGCGGGCCTGATCACCGAGGGGCCCAGGGCGCTGATCCGGGGCGCAAGGGATCTCACGCAGATTCCCGGTGCACTGATCGGCCTCGGCAGGCAGGAACAGGATTCCGACGCGACCACGCAGGAAGACGATTCGCACAAGTCGCACGGGAAGATCGGCAAGACACTGAAAGGTCTGTTCGGGCGTTAGCAGGCTGCGGAGATGCCCCGAACCGGCGTGCTATCGCCCGCGCGTGCGCAATCCCTTCATCGTCCCGTCCGACCGCCAGCTCTCCAGGATCGAGATGAACTCCGGCGACCCCGTTCCTCCGCCGTAGAATCCGTTCTGCACCGCACGCTCGGACAGCTTGCCCTCGTTGTTGTAGTAGCCCGGAGTGCAGTTCTCGAAGAACTCGGCCGCCGCGCCGGCTTTTTCCACGCAGCGCGACACCCAGTCCTCGACGCCGTCCTCGGTGGCTTCGACGAGCGTGAAGTCCTCGTCGAGCGCGCGCCGGATGATCCACGTCAGGTGCCTGGCCTGTTCGTTGAGCATGTGCGGGAAGCTGGCCGTGAAGCCGGCCTGCGAGTTGCTCATGAGGAAGCAGTTCGGAAAGCCGTCGATGTGCATGCCGTGCAGCGTGCGCACGCCCGGCGCCCACCACTGGGTCAAGTCCCGGCGATCGCGGCCGTAGATGTGCATGCCCGCACGGCGGCAGTAGTCGGTGCCGACTTCGAAGCCCGTGGCAAAAATCAGGCAGTCCAGCTCGTACTCGCGACCGCCGGCGACGATGCCGTGCCTGGTGATCCTCTCGACACCCTTGCCGGCGGTGTCGACCAGCGTGACGTTGTCGCGATTGAAGGTCTCCAGGTACTCGTTGTGGAAGCAGGGACGCTTGCAGAACTGGCGGTACCAGGGCTTGAGCGCCGCGGCCGTGGCCGGATCCGCGACGGTCGCGTCCACTCTCGCGCGAATCGACTCCATCTTCTCGAAGTCCGCGATCTCGACGGCCTTCTCGATCGCTTCGGGGCTGAAGTCCGGCGATTCCGTGTTCATCAGGCCGAGAAGCAGGTTCTTGATGATGTCGGTCCAGCCGTCGTGCACGAGGTCTTCGGCCTGCGGCACGCCCGAGACGAGGTTGTTGAAGTTGTCCATCCGGTGCTGGTGCCAGCCCGCCGGGAGCGACGCGGTCCACGAGGGATCGGTGGGCGGATTGTTCTTGAAATCGATCGACGACGGCGTGCGCTGGAACACGTAGAGATGCTCGGCCCACTGGCCGACGTGGGGAACGATCTGCACAGAGGTCGCGCCGGTGCCGATGATTCCGACTTTCTTGCCGCGAAGGCCGACGAGGCCGCCTTCGCTGTCTCCGCCGGTGTAGGAGTAGTCCCAGCGGCTGGCATGGAACGAATGTCCTTCGAACGTGTCGATGCCGGCAATTCCCGGCAGCTTCGGCCGGTTCAGGGGACCGGTGGCGAGCACGACGAATCGCGCACGCATGCGGTCACCGTGGTTCGTCGAAAGAATCCAGCGCGACGAATCCTCGTCCCACGAGAGCTCCTCGACGCGGGTCTGGAAACACGCGTTTCGGTAGAGGTCGAACTTGCGTCCGATGGCCTGCGAATGCTCGAGGATCTCCTTGCCGTACGAGTACTTCTCTTTCGGGACGTAGCCGAGCTCCTCGAGCAGCGGCAGGTAGGTGTACGACTCGATGTCGCACGCGATGCCGGGATAGCGGTTCCAGTACCAGGTGCCGCCGAAGTCGCCGGCGGGATCGATCATGCGGATGTCCTTTACGCCGGCCTGGCGAAGCCGCGCGCCGGCGAGCAGGCCGCCGAATCCGCCGCCGACCACCGCGACGTCGACTTCATCGGTCAGCGGCTCGCGACGAAAGCCGGGAGCGACGTAAGGGTCGTCGAGGTAGTGCGAGAACCGGCCGGCTACTTCGATGTACTGCTCGTTGCCGTCGGCGCGAAGACGCTTGAGGCGCTCCTCGCGGTACTTGCGCCGCAGCGATTCGCCGTCGAAGGCATGGGCGGCTGCGTTGGAAGATGCCGCCTGCGGACCGTTATCGGATTCGCTCATCCTGTTTTCCCCTCTGGTCTCCTCGATGGGCGCAGACCGTTTCAAAAGAGCGCGCGCGAGTCCAGCGGGCCTTTGCGGGGCCGGCCGATGGGCTGCGGAGTCGCTGTTCTCAGGATTTGCGCGCGACCGTGAGCACCGGCGGCAGCAGCACTCCGCCGATGGGTCGCCAGATGCGGGTCTGGGTAGCGACGCTCAGCCCGGCGCTCTCGAGCATCTCGCGCATCTTCGAACGCGACGGCCAGACGAGCGGCTGGCCGATCAGCCGCGACAGCGCTCCGGCGGTGTCCGCGATCAGCGCGAAATCGGGATGGACGAGCGCGACGAGCAGGCGGCCGCCGGGCGCGAGCACGCGGCAGCACTCGCGAAGCGCGCGCGGCTGGTCGGGAAACCAGTGGAAAGCTTCGGTGCTGACGATCGTATCGAAGCTCTCGTCTGCAAAAGGAAGGCACCCCGCATTCGTGCGCACCCACTCGATGTCCGGTCGACTCTGCGATGCGACGTCGAGCATTCCCTGGGAAAAATCCGCACCGGTGACCGACGGCACCGCGCGCTCGCGCCGGATCCGCGTCGTGAGCAGCCCGGTACCGCAACCGAGGTCGAGAAGGCGCGCCGGCGGCTCGAGATCGATTTCGGCCAGTACCGCATCGTGGACGGGGCGGTACATGAAACGCTGGATCGCCGCCTCGTCGTAGAACCGCGACCAGACGTCGAAGAGTCCGCTGCCGGGCATCGAGTCGCTCACGGCGGCGACGCAATCACGTTTCGGCCGTGGCGACAAAGCAACGTCGCGGCCGCCGCACGCACCGCGCGACAGCAAGCGGTGATGCAGTCTCGGCGACCTGTTTTTTCACTCGTGTCGCCGGCGACCCCTTGATCGGCGGGCGAACCATGGGATAGCCTTGGCCGCGACCTCTTTTTTCGGGGCCGGACGTTCTAGCGGGAGGGAACCATGCAACGCGGACTGCAGGCGGGGATCGCCCTGGCGATCCTGATGACGGCGAACTCGGCATTTGCGACGCTTGCCGCGGTATGCGGCGACGTCAACGAAACCGGCACGATCACGTCCAGCGATGCGCTGCTCGTGCTCAAGAAAGGCGTCGGGCAGAACGTCAGCCTGAGCTGCGCAGGGTACGACGAAGAGGTTGCCGCATGCCAGAGCAACCTTACGACGTGCAACGAAGACCTGTCGGCCACCAACGCGGACCTCTCCTCGTGCAACGAAAACCTTTCGGCCGCCAACGCGGCCCTCTCCTCGTGCAACGAAGACCTTTCGGCCGCCAACGCGGACCTCTCCTCGACGAACGCAGACCTGCAAACCTGCCTCAGTCATCCCGTGTGCGGCAATGGCCTCGTCGAGTCGGGCGAGGAATGTGACGTGCAGAACCTCAACGGACACACCTGTGCCTCGCTCGGATTCGCCGGCGGAACGTTGGCGTGCTCGACGGGCTGCGCCATCGACGAGAGCGGTTGCTATGAGACCCGCTTCGATACCAGCGGGGTCACGACCATCGACCACCAGAGCGGGCTCGAATGGGAACAGAAGGACGGGAGCGACGGCTCGGTCAATGCCGTCGATCCTCACGACGTCGACAACAAGTACACGTGGACCGCTTCGGACACGCCCCCCAGCGGCACGGCGTTCACCGACTTCCTCGCTGCGCTCAACGGCGCCTCGACCGGCAGCTGTTACGCCGGCCACTGCGACTGGCGTCTTCCGACGCCGGACGAGTTCGCGACGATCCTGCTCTCGGATTGCCCCGATGGCCCCTGCGTCGTCGATAGCGCGCTGCTTCCGATGCGCGACGGCTTCTATTGGACCGCCGCAACCGACAGCGTCGAGCACACGGGGGCGATCGATGCCGACCTCTCGAGCGGATTCGTCGGGCTCGGAAGCGACAAGACGAGCAACTTCTTCGTAAGGGCCGTCCGCTCGCGCTGACACCCGTCGGTCCGGCCGAAAGGGTTGCCGAGCGATTCTGCCGAACGGTTCGGCGACCAGGCCGCGGCAGCCGCGCTCGAGCGGCGCGGGAGCCGAGCGGCCGCGCGCAACGCCCTGGCGGCGCCGCGCTCTCATCGACGCGTTTTTTCCCTTCGCGCTGCAGCGGTGCTCCGCCCGGAGGGCGAGAAGACGGCGTAACCGCGCGCAGCCAGACTCCGCACGGGTTCGACCCTCGCACGAAGCGACGAAATACCCGCAGTCGAGCCATTGCGCCGGCATTCGCGCGTCCCACCTTCACGTCCAAGCGTGGACAAGGAAAGGAGAGGAGGCGAGGGATCGCGATGTCCAGTTTCCTGCAAAGTCGCCCGTTCGGGTTCGGGCACAAGAACGTGGACGACTCGGGCGAGGAATTCTCGCGGCACGCCTGGGTTCGTTCCGATGCGATGTTGCTGGGGCTCGTCGCGGTTGCGCTCATCTCTTCGATCACTGCCGTCTCGCAATGGGTAGAGACGCGTGCGCAGCCGCGTCCGTCGCGGCAGAGCCCCGCCACCACCGACATGGATGTCGGCACCCCTGCGCTCGAGGTCGGACCGTTCAACCCTGCGGCAAGACGAAGTGCTGCCGAGGAGGCTCGCGCAGCGGCCCAGGCGGAGCGTTTTCGCGCGGCGAAGAACGACGTGATGACGTACGTGCCCCAGGCGCACGAGGCGGCGCAGCAGAATGAAATTGCCGCCGACTTGGCTTTTACCAAAGCCGATTACGAGTCGGCCAGCCGTCTTTACGCGCTGGCACGTGCGGGCTACGCGGACGCTTCCGACCGCGCTGTCACTGCGCAGGCGGCAGCCGAGAAAACCACGGTGGATTCGCAGGTTGCTGCGGACGCTCGATCCGCACGCTCGGGCGGCAACTCGCGCCAGCAGGCCGCGTTGCCTGCCGGTTCTTCGTCGCAAATGGCCTCGGACGCCTCCGTGCAAGACCCGGGCTCGCGCGTATCGGGCCGATCACCGATGAACGACGCAGCGGTTGCAGGCGCTGCCGCCGCACCCGCCGTTGCTGCGCCGTCGATCATCGATGTTCCTCATGACAGCGAAGTTGCAGGAGCGCTGCGGGCAGAAGCGGAAGTTGCCTGGCCCGGCGGCCAGGTAGCGATGCTGCACGCCGAGCAGGTGCCGCAGGCCGCGGAAGCGCCGCGCGGCGCATCGCGTTCCGGCAATTCCTGGGCCATCGTCTATGCCCAGACCGCAGGCGGCCGCGCCGGCGGAGGCTGGGGAGCGTGCTGGCGCCACGACGCAGACTCCGCGCGGGCCTGCGCGAAATCGAGTTGCCAGGACAACAGCGCGTCGGACCAGCCGTGCGTCGAGATCGCTGCCGGCAAGCCCGGAGAGGACTGCTTCGTCGCTCACGCGCGCGGCTTCGGAGTGTCGGCGGCCGCGTGTCGCGCGCAGTCGGGCGAAGCCGAGCAGGTCGCGCTGCAGCAGTGCCGGGAGGTGCTTGCGTCCCGCTTCGGCGCCGAATCCGGCTGTCGCATCTCGTGGTCTTCGGTGCGTTGAGGCCGTGCGGTCTCAGCGCGAGGTGGCGGATCTCAGCATCGCGATCGAAGTGTAGACGACCACCGCCACGACCAGCCACTGCACCGCTTCGAGGGGCAGCGATTTGACGATCAGACCGGCGATCACGACACCGGGAGTGCCACCGATCGCAAGACCGAGAGCCGCCCGCGCATCGTAGCGTCCCTCGCGCACGAACCGGACGGAGGCGGCCGGCATCAGGAACGCGCAGGAGCCCATCATGATCGGAAAGGCGGTGCGTACGTTCATGCCGAGCAGCGAAACCAGGATCATGCACGGAGCGTAAAGGCCGATGCCGAGGGTCATCAGCGCTCCGAGCGCGAAGTTCCCGGCCATCCCGAGCGCAAGCAGCGGGCCCGCAAGGCCCAGCGCTTCTCCGCCGGGTGGCACGTGTCCCGTCTGGCGCAGCACGATGATGGAGGCCGCAACGAGCAGCAGCACTCCCATGCCGGCCTGGATCCTGCGTCGCGGCCAGCGCGAGACCACGCCGGCGCCGAGCCAGGCGCCCGCTACCGACGCGGCGATCATGCCGAGCAGCGTTTTCATCTCGACGTCGACGACGGCGATGAAGATCAGCGCTTCGGCAAACGTCGGGATCGCGTGACCGACGTTGAGGGTGCCTGGTATCGACGCGTCGTCGACGAGGCCGGTGATCTTGTACAGCGAGGTCGTCAGCGCAAAAGAGCCGACGCCCAGCGTATCGAGGAAATCGGTGAGGAAGCCGATGCCGACAGCGACCGGCCCGGGCCACGCCGCGCCGCTGCGCGAGCGCACGGCGGCGATCCAGACCCACGAGAACGACACGCTGAGGACGACGAGTGCCGCGAGCAGGAGCGTCTTTTCCGTCATGATACGATTGCTCCGCCACCATCAGTAGAGCAGCGGCACGGCAGCGACGATTCCCGGCCTGTGCGAGAGATTTGCCTGCTGTCCTTCCCCTGCGGCGCCACCCGTCGTAAATTCCCTCGCAGAGGGAAGGTGGAGGCTCCAGGCACCAGCAAGGGCGAGCGGCGTCACGTCGCGGTGATGTTCGCGGACATCTCGGGATTTACCGCGATCTCGCGGACGATGGACCCCGAGGACGTGACCGATCTTGCCAACGCCTGCTTCGGCATTCTCGAAAAAGCCGTCGTCGATCACGGAGGCCACGTCGACAAGTACATCGGCGATTGCGTGATGGCGCTGTTCGGTGCCCCGGTGGCCATCGAGGACGCCTCGCGACAGGCGATCAACGCCGCGATCTGCATCCTCGACCGCATCGCCAGGTTCGCCGAAAGTCGCGGCCTCGCCGAACGCATCGACGCTCATGCCGGCATCAACACCGGACTCGTCGTCTACAGCGACGTTGGCGGAGGCGAGTCTCGCGACACCACCGCGATGGGTGACACCGTCAACGTTGCGTCGAGGCTTCGCGACGTGGCCGCGCGCCAGTCGATTTTCGTCGGCGGCGAAACCCACCGTGAGTCGGAAGCCGACTTCCACTTCCGTCGCGTCCCCGGCCTCAAGCTGAAGGGCGTCGACGGCGGTTACGACGCGTGGGAAGTGCTGTCGCGCCAGCCCCAGCTTCATCGTCACCGCGGCTTCGAGGCGGCGGGCGACGCTTCCTCCACCCTGGTCGGACGCGAAAGCGAGCTCGATGCGCTCGATGCCGCGCTGTCGGCTCTCGTGGCCGGACACGGGGGCATCGTCGCGATCAGCGGCGAGGCCGGAATCGGAAAGTCGCGCCTTGTTCGCGAGCTGCGCCACCGGCCGGCATTCGCTTCGGTCGCCTGCGTCGAGGGCTGCGCTCTCGGCAGCGGCGAGGCGCTGCCGCTCTATCCGTTCGCCTCGCTGCTGCGGTCGTGGGCCGGAATCGATCCGGTGGGTCCGCCGCCCGGCTCGCGCTCGCGCATGGTCGAAGCGCTCGATGCGGTGCTCGGCGAGCGGGCGGCCGAAGTGTATCCGTTCGTGGCCACTGCGACGGGTCTGCCGCTGTCGGCCGAGGATTCGCGGCGCATCGACGGGATCGACAACGAGGGAATGCAGATCCTCGTCGCGCGCAGTCTCGAGGATCTTTTGGAGGCGGTCTCGCGGCGCATTCCCATGGTGCTGGTCTTCGAGGACCTGCACTGGAGCGATGAATCGTCGCGCAGGTTGCTGTTTCGCCTGCTCAACCTTGCCGCCACCGAGCGTATCCTGTTCGTGCTCGTCTTCCGCAGCGACGGCAGGGAGGCGGCCGCCGCGATCCAGGACGCGCTGCGCACGAAGCTCGCGGATATCACCGTCGAGATTGCGCTCAGGCCGCTGGACTCCAAGGCAGCCGGCGCGCTGCTCCGCGATCGTATCCGCTTCGACGACCGGCCCGATCGCACGCGCCGCGAAATCCTCGCCCGCACCGAAGGAAACCCATTCTTCATCGAAGAAATGATCCGCACGCTGGTCGACATCGGCGCCATCGAGCACACCGCCGAAGGCCTGCGCGTCACCGAGCACATCTCCGACGTGAAGGTTCCCGGAACCATCCAGGAGCTCGTGATGGAGCGCGTCGACCGGCTCACGCACGAAGTGCGCGAAGTGCTCCAGTCGGCGGCGGTCGTCGGGCGCACGTTCGGGATTCCGGTCCTCGAAGGAGTGATTTCCGACCGGAGCACGATTCCCGCCGCGATCGACTACCAGGTGCGCATGGAGCTGATCGAGCCCGCACCGTCGCGCGAGGAAGACCGTTACGCCTTCCGGCACGCGCTGGCCCACGAGACCGTCTACGGCGCCATCCTTCGAAAGCGGCGCCGCCAGCTTCACCGCGAGGTGGGGCTGCGAATCGAGGAGCTCTACCGGGAACGGCTCGAGGATTACTACGCGACGCTCGCCTACCATTTCAGCACCGCGGAGGAATGGGACAAGGCTTCGTTCTACCTCGTGCGCGCGGGCGACGCGGCGTCGCGTTCGGCGGCCTCTCACGAGGCCCTGCGCTACTACGCCGAAGCTGCGCGCATCCACGACAGCCAGCAGCGCGGAGACAAGCAGGAGCGCGCGGCGATCGAAAAACGCATCGGCCTTGCGTGCCTGAACAAGGGCGATCTGCCGGCGGCGCTCGATCACATGGACCGCGCGCTGGCGATGCTCGGGCACTCGGTCCCGCGGGGCCGCTTTCGCGTCCTGTGGCGCCAGTGCGCGGACCTGGCCGCGATCCTGGCCAGGCTCTATCTGCGCGTCGGGCGACCGGCGCGGCGGGCGCCGTCGCGCTCCGTCGTCGAGATCACCGAACTGCTGTTCCACAAGGGAAAAGCCCAGTCGACGACGGCGCCGCAAGGCTACGTGACGAGCATGCTGCCGGCCATTCGCAACGTCATGAGCTGGGACTTCAGCGGCACCGACCATGCGTGCGGCGTCTATTCGGCCGGTGCAACGCTGTTCGCGTGGTCCGGCTTGTCGTTTCGCATCGCGAGGCGCCTTTCGAAGGCGGGGTCCTCGTTCATCCGCACCGTCCCCGACGCCGTCATTCACGAGACGATGAAATACGTCGCCTGCTACCTCGAAGGCGACTGGTCGGACGCTCGCTCGCTCGATCCCGAGCTCGTCGCGGTCGGTCTGCGTTACGGCGAGTTCTGGGAGGTCAACACCTACCTCGGAATGCAGTGCGAGAGGCTGATCCACCAGGGGCGCTATCACGACGCGTCGCTGGTGATCGCGGAGATCCGCCAGCTCGTCGCCCACTACGGGTACGAGTTCGCGTGCACCAACGAGTGCGCGATGCAGGCGTTCCTGCTTCTGCAGCGACGCGAGCTGGACGCGGCGATGGCAGCGGCCGATCGCTACTACGACGCGTGCAACGAAGACGCGCTGAACCTTCTCGCGCTGGCAACACGCGCGCGGATCCAGGTGCTTGCGGGACAGTCGGCCGAGGCGGCAACGATGATCGAAGAAGCCGAGGCGATTGCGAGATCCGTAGGCCGCCAGGCTGCGGCCTACCATCTCTCCCCGCTAAAGCTCGCGCGCCTGGCGCTGGACCTCGAACGCCTCGAGCGCTCCTCGGCATCCGAATCGGCGGTTGCGCTGCGACGGGTAAGAAACAGCAGGCGCGAGGCTCTGTCGATGGCCGCGAAGATCGCGCGCGACCGGCCGGAGTGCTACCGCCTTTGCGCCCGCCTGGAGCGGCAACGCGGCAGGCACGCCGCCGCGCGGCGATGGTCGGAGCTCGCCATCCGCGAGGCGGAATCGCTCGGAGCCAATCCCGACCTTGCGCGCGCGTTGCGCGAAAGCGCCGAGGCCCTGCTCGCGGCCAATCGCCCCGGCGATCGAATCGCAGGAAGCACCGCCGAAGCGCTCGCTGCCCGAGCTGACCGCATCGAAGCGGATCTCGACTACGAATGGGCACGGCTGCCCGAGGCCGCACGGTCCTCCAGTTGAGCACCGCTCCTCACGACAGGGCACAGTTGCTCGCTGCAGGAATGCTGGTCGCTGCCTCGGGCTGGCTCTGCGCCCAGTCGTTTCCCGGTGGCAGCTCGCCGTCCCTTGCGTTCGTCGCGCTCGTGCCTTTCCTCGTCTGCGCGCGGCTGGCGCCGGGGGCGCGCGCGGCAACTCTTTTCGGCGCGCTGTGGATGCTTCTTTTTGCGTGGGGCATCAACGACTGGTTCGCGCCGGCGGTTTCGCGCTATTTCGAAAAGCCGTGGTCGTTCGGTTTTGCCGGATTTCTTGCGGTCACCCTGCTGACCGCGGCGCCGGCGACGGTGCTGTTCGCGCGTTTCCTGCGCTGCATCGGCCCTCGGCCGCGAGTCCTGGCTCCGTTCCTGGTTGCCGCTGCATGGACGGCCGGCGAGCTGCTGCGATCGCGGGTGCTCGGCGATCCTTGGGGGCTTCTCGGCTATTCGCAGGCCTCACGGCCGGTCTGGCTGCAGGTGGCGGACTTCTCCGGCATCTACGGCGTCGGCTTCGTCGTTGCGGCGACAAATGCCGCGCTCGCCGAGCTTCTGCTCCTCGGTGCCGCGCAGCCGCGCGCGTCGCGAGCGAGTCTTTTTGTCGCGGCGCCGGCCCTGGTAGTGCCGCTGCTGGCGTTCGTCTACGGCTCAGTGCAGCTGGACGAATCGCCGGCTGCCGCTGCGGATCGGCGCGAGCTCGTCGTCGTGCAGGGTAACCTCGATTTTCGCCAACAGTGGCGCCTTACCAGCCATGTCGCCAACCTGCAGCGCTATCGTGACCTGACGCAATCGGCTCTTGCCGATGAGCGCGCGGATCTCGTCGTGTGGCCGGAAAATGCGGTGACGTTCTTTCTCGATCGCGAGGAAGCGCTGCGAAAATCCCTGGCGGGCATGCTGGGGGCTTCGCACGCGATGCTGCTCGCCGGTGGTCCGCGCGTGCAATCGCTGGCGCCGCAGGAATTTCGCAACTCCGCGTTCCTGCTCGGGCAGGATGCGAGCATCGTCTCGTACTACGACAAGCAGCGGTTGCTGCCTTTCGGCGAGTACAGGCCGATGCATGCGCTCGCGTTCGAGCAGTCGGATCCGGGGCCGGTACGGGAGTTCAGCCCCGGGCCGCCGGAGGCGAGCCTTCTCGATGCTGCCGGCCTGCCTGTCGGAGTCGTGATCTGCAACGAGGCTCTCTTTCCGGACCCTGCGCGAGAGCGCGTGCGCGCCGGTGCGCAGCTCCTGGTGGCGCTCACGAACGACTCCTGGGTCGGCCAGTGGAAGTACGCCGAGCAGGCGTTCGAGCAGTCGGTCGTTCGGGCGGTCGAGGAGCGTCGCTACCTGGTACGCGCTTCCACGTCGGGTCCTTCGGCGGTGGTGGACGACGCGGGCCAGGTGCTCGCGCGCACCCGGGACGACAGCGAAGAAGTGCTTCGCCACCCGATCCAGGCGCGGCGCGAGCTGAGCATCTATGCGCGCGTCGGGGATCTGTTCGCCTGGTGCTGCGCTGCGATCGTCGCGGCGGCATGGACGCGGCTTCGCGCGACCGTCAGACGACTGCCGTGACCAGGCGCGCGAACGATATCCCGGAGTGGCTCGCCGAGCTGGCAAGCGCCCGCGGATTTTCCGTTCGTACGCGTCGCGGATCCCGTATCGGCAGCGACGCTGCCCCGTTTGCAATCGTACTGGGAGACGCATCGAGCGCTCTTGCGCTCGGCCAGCCCTCATCGGCGCTGTCCGTGGGCCGCGCGTGGATCGGCGGAAGCTTCGACATCGAAGGCGATCTCTTCGAAGCGATGCGGGTGATGCAGGATATGGCGCCGCAGGTCCCGGTCGCCTTTCTGCGCGTGCTCGGATTCCTGCGCCGTCTCGGCCGTCCTTTGCGCAGCGCCACCCGCGACATCTCTTCGCACTACGATCTTCCGACGGCGTTCTACGAGCTGTTTCTCGATCCGATGCGCGTCTATACCTGCGCGTACTGGCGCCAAGAGAGCGATACGCTGGAGCAGGCGCAGCGCGCCAAGCTCGACCTCGTGTGCCGCAAGCTGCGCCTTGGCGACGGGGACCGGCTTCTCGACCTCGGTTGCGGCTGGGGCGGCCTGGCGATCTGGGCGGCCGCGAACTACGGCGCGCGGGTGCACGCGGTGACGCTGTCGGCTGCGCAGGCGGCGCGGGCGGCGCAATCGGTGCGCGAAGCGGGGCTCCACGATCGCGTGCGCGTCGAATGCCTCGATCACCGGCAGGTCGCGACGGGCCAGCGCTTTGAGCGCATCGCCGCCGTCGGCATGATCGAGCACGTCGGAAGGCACGGATACGCCGCGTTGTTCGCCCGCGTGCGCGACTGGCTCGAGCCCGATGGCCTGTTCCTGAACCACGGCATCACGATGCGGCGCGGTTCGGCATGGTCGAGCCAGATGGAGTTCCTGCACCACCACGTCTTTCCCGGCCTCGACCTCGTCGATCTCTCGACGACGCTGGCGAGCATCGAAGAGTCCGGTCTCGAAGTGCTCGATGTCGAGAACCTGAGACCGCACTACGCACGTACGACGCGAGAATGGGCGCAGCGGCTCTGGCAACGGCGCGACGAAGCGGTCGCGATTGCCGGAGAAAAGACCTGGAGAATCTTCGTCGCGTACCTTGCCGCAGCGTCGGTGGCGTTCACCGAAGGATGGATCGGCCTGCACCAGGTCGTCGCGCGCCGTGCCTCGGCGCGCG